>CAMBWM010000164.1 GCA_945871335.1 Polaromonas sp. YR568
CCAACGTTGACGTGGGGCTTGGTTCGTGTGAATTTTTCTTTTGCCATGATTTACTCCAGATAAAGAACGTGCCACGTGACAGGTTTAACGTCTGCACTGTGTTGCTGATTCCCCCGCCACGGGCAGCGGGGGGCACACAATCGCAGACAGGGAAAAATTTACTTGGCGCGGGCAGCCATGATGGCTTCAGACACGTTGCGCGGTGCTTCAGCGTAGTGCTTGAACTCCATGGAGTACGTGGCACGGCCTTGCGTTGCAGAGCGCAGCGTAGTCGAGTAGCCGAACATCTCGGACAGTGGCACTTCGGCCTTGATGGCTTTGCCGCCACCGATCATGTCTTCCATGCCCTGGACCATACCGCGGCGTGAGGATAAATCGCCCATCACGTTACCAGCGTAGTCTTCCGGGGTCTCAACTTCCACAGCCATCATCGGCTCCAGAATCACCGGGCTGGCCTTGCGGCAGCCTTCTTTGAAGCCGAAGATGGCAGCCATCTTGAAGGCCAACTCATTCGAGTCCACATCGTGGTACGAGCCGAAGTGCAGTGTGACTTTGACGTCGACCACCGGGTAACCAGCGAGCACGCCCGTGGTCACAGCTTCGTGAATGCCTTTTTCAACCGCAGGAATATATTCGCGCGGCACCACGCCGCCCTTGATGGCGTCGATGAACTCAATGCCTTTGCCCGGCTCGTTGGGTTCGATCTTCAGAACCACGTGGCCGTACTGGCCTTTACCGCCGGACTGACGCACAAATTTGCCTTCGGCATCTTCCACGGTCTTGCGGATGGTTTCGCGGTAAGCCACTTGCGGCTTGCCGACATTGGCCTCAACGCCGAACTCGCGCTTCATGCGGTCCACGATGATCTCGAGGTGCAACTCGCCCATGCCGGCGATGATGGTCTGGCCCGATTCTTCGTCGGTCTTAACGCGGAAAGACGGATCTTCTGCAGCCAAACGCTGCAAAGCAATGCCCATTTTTTCCTGGTCAGCTTTGGTCTTGGGCTCAACTGCCTGCGCAATCACGGGCTCAGGGAAGACCATGCGTTCGAGCATGATGATGGCGTCGGGATCGCACAGGGTTTCGCCCGTGGTCACGTCTTTCAGACCCACGCAGGCGGCGATGTCACCGGCCACAATTTCGCTGACTTCCTGGCGCTCATTGGCGTGCATCTGAACGATACGGCCGATACGCTCTTTCTTGCCCTTGATCGGGTTGTAAACGGTGTCGCCCTTTTTCAGAACGCCCGAGTACACACGCACGAAAGTGAGCTGGCCCACAAACGGGTCGGTCATCAGCTTGAAAGCCAGGGCCGAGAATTTCTCTCCGTCATCCGCATTGCGGCTCACCGGTGCTTCGTCATCGTCCGTGCCAGTCACAGGCGGGATGTCGATAGGGGCCGGCATGAAGTCGATCACGGCGTCCAGCATCCGCTGCACACCCTTGTTCTTGAAAGCCGAGCCGCAGTACATGGGCTGGATTTCGCTGGCGATGGTGCGGGTGCGAATGCCGAACTTGATTTCTTCTTCGGAAAGGTCGCCCTCTTCCAGGTACTTATTCATCAGCTCTTCATTGGCTTCAGCGGCGGCCTCAACCATCTTTTCGCGCCACTCTTTGGCTGAAGCCAGTAACTCGGGGGGGATTTCGCGGTATTCGAACTTCATACCTTGCGAAGCTTCGTCCCAGATGATGGCTTTCATCATGATCAGGTCGACCACGCCAGTGAAACTTTCTTCAGCGCCGATGGGGATCACCATAGGCACGGGGCTGGCTTTCAGGCGCAGCTTCATGCCTTCGACAACCTTGAAGAAGTTGGCACCTGTGCGGTCCATCTTATTAACGAAGGCCAGACGCGGCACCTTGTACTTGTTGGCCTGGCGCCAGACAGTCTCGGACTGGGGCTGCACGCCGCCCACTGCGCAGTAAACCATGCACGCGCCGTCAAGCACGCGCATAGAGCGCTCGACTTCAATGGTGAAGTCAACGTGGCCCGGGGTGTCAATGATGTTGATGCGGTGCTCAGGGTAGGACGAGTCCATCCCCTTCCAGAAGCAAGTGGTGGCCGCCGAAGTGATCGTGATGCCACGCTCTTGCTCTTGCTCCATCCAGTCCATGGTGGCAGCGCCATCATGGACTTCGCCAATTTTGTGGCTCACGCCGGTGTAAAACAAAATACGCTCGGTCGTGGTAGTTTTGCCGGCGTCAATGTGCGCGGAAATACCGATGTTGCGGTAGTTTTTAATGGGTGTAGCGCGGGACATAAATTACTTTCAGTTCGCCAAACGAACAAGATATAACTAAAAACATGGCGCATGTTTTCACTGCGCGAGTGCCGGCGGCACTTTGCGGTGACAGCTGGCAGGGATTTGGGCTTTAGCTTTGCGGGCCGGGCAAGCAGTGCGCCCGAACCCAGCTGTCAACGCGTCAAATTCCTACAGCCAACACGAACGTCGACTTTAGAAACGGAAGTGGCTGAAGGCCTTGTTGGCTTCGGCCATGCGGTGAACTTCGTCACGCTTTTTCATGGCGCCGCCACGACCTTCTGTTGCTTCCATCAGCTCATTGGCCAGACGCAAGGACATGGATTTTTCACCACGCTTTTTGGCAGCCTCTTTGAGCCAGCGCATGGCCAAAGCCATACGGCGCACAGGGCGAACCTCAACCGGCACCTGGTAGTTAGCACCGCCGACACGGCGGGACTTCACTTCAACCATGGGCTTGATGTTGCCGATGGCCATGTGGAAAGCCTCCAGCGGGTCTTTGCCGGGGTTCTTTTTCTCGATAAACTCGAGCGCGCCATAAATAATGCGCTCGGCGACGGCCTTTTTACCGCCTTGCATGATCACGTTCATGAACTTGGCGAGATCGACATCACCAAATTTAGGATCAGGAAGAATTTCACGTTTAGGGACTTCGCGACGACGTGGCATTTTTTCACCTCTTTGCTTCAGTTGGCACCACTCCAGGAAATCCTGGGGCAACACCGCGAGAGTTAGTTAACTCTCACTTACTCGACCGGCACAACTATTTGCGCTTGGGTCACTTCGCTCTCAACGCCCTGCCGGGACGAAGGGAGCACCGTGTTTTTTTGAAGTCGTCTGCAAACCATTTGCAAGCGCTTCTGGCGCGGACACTACTTTCGCAGACCGAGCCGACCGGATTTATTTGGCCTTTGGCTTTTTAGCACCGTACTTGGAGCGCGACTGCTTGCGGTCTTTGACGCCCTGCAAGTCAAGCGAGCCACGCACGATGTGGTAACGAACACCGGGCAAGTCCTTGACACGACCACCACGAACCAGCACCACGCTGTGTTCCTGCAGGTTGTGGCCTTCGCCGCCGATGTAGGAGATGATCTCGAACCCGTTGGTCAAGCGCACTTTGGCGACTTTACGCAGAGCAGAGTTTGGTTTCTTTGGCGTCGTGGTGTACACACGGGTGCACACGCCGCGGCGCTGCGGAGAGTTTTGCATCGCGGGGCTTTTCGAGTTGATCTTCTCGACTTCGCGCCCCTGACGCACTAGCTGGTTAATGGTTGGCATTTAAAAACGTCCCTCAACGTCTGATATCTAACTGACCCGGGTAGGCCGTGCCTGGCACGTGAAAAACCGGAAAAACGTAAATCCCTCCGGAATTTCCGGAAAAGCCTATGAGTGTAGCAGGCTGGGATGAGCCATGCAAATTGAGGCCTTGACTCTGCCAAAGCAGACGGCCTTCACTTGATCCACAGGCGGATCGAGTCCCAGGCGCGCCCCAGCACGCCGGCCTCGTCGACGGCTTCCAGTGCCAACAAAGGCACCTCAGCCACAACCACATCATTGGCAGTAGTGACCCTCAACGCGCCGATCGCCTGACCACGCCCGAAAGGGGCGACCAAGGGGTTAGGCCGGACCACCTGCGTTTTGAGCTTGGCGCCGCTGCCCGCCGGCACCGCCACCACAATGGCTTCCGGACGGCCCAGATTGACTACGTTCGACTTACCTTTCCAGACCGGGGGGGACACCACCGGCTGCGCGGCATCGAACAACTTGACCACTTCAAATGCCGTATAGCCCCAGTTGAGCAGTTTTTGCGCCTCGGTGGCCCGGGCATTTTCGCTGGCGGCACCCAACACAATGGCCATGAGGCGGCGATTACCCTGCGCTCCCTGAGCACCCAGGCCGGGAACATCACGCTTGGCGGTGGCGATCATGCAAAAACCCGCTGCCGCTGTATGGCCGGTTTTGAGGCCGTCGACCGAGGGGTCGCGAAACAGCAGCAAGTTACGGTTGCTGTCGTTGGCCGCAGGTGTGCCCGGATATCGGTATTTTTTCAGGGCATAGAAGCCGGTGTAGCTAGGGAAATCCTGCAGCAGCCGGGCTGCCAGAAGGCTTAAATCGCGGGCGGTTGTGCTGTGGCCGGGCTCGGTCAAACCTTCGGGGTTGGTGAAGCTGGTGGCCTTCATGCCCAAAATTTTGGCGCGCTCGTTCATCATCTGGACAAAGCGCTCGACACTGCCGCCCACGCCCTCGGCCAACGCCACCGTGGCGTCATTGCCTGACTGCACGATCATGCCTTTGATCAGATCTTCAACAGGCACCTTCATCTTCGGGTCGATGAACATGCGCGAACCCGGCATTTTCCAAGCGCGCTCGCTCACCCCCAAGGTCTGCTTCAGGTCTATTTTTTTGGCTCTGAGCGCATCAAATACAAGGTAGGCCGTCATCAGCTTAGTCAGCGACGCCGGCTCGATCGGTGTGTCGATGTCTTTGGCCGCCAGAATCTGGTTGGCCGTGATGTCCAGCACCAGATAGGCACGCGCCGCCACCTCTGGCGGCTGAACTTGCTGGGCAAGCACCGGGGCACCCTGTGTCAGCGTTACAAAAAAAACAAAAAAGCTGGCAAGGGCGGCCAGCACGCGTGTGTATCGGGGCATGGTTTTTATATCTTCAATAAGAAGGTTCGCCCTAAAAGGGCAAAACCGGGCTGAGTGCCATCACAGTTTCAACTCAAGTGACGCACCACCAGGCTCTTCAGCAAAGGCAATTGTCCATGAAAGAAATGACCGACCCCCGGCACCACCGTGACCGGCAGAAATTGGGGGCGCGCCCAGTCAAGCACGTTAGCCAAGGGCACCGTGTCATCGCTCTCACCATGGATCACCAAAGTTTTGTCATGCGCCTGGCTAGGGACAGGCGCGACCGCAAACCGGCTGGCGGCGGTACCGACCAGCACCAGGCTGTCGATCTCACGCTCTTGCTCAAGCGCGGCCAAAGCGTGTGAGGTGACAAAGGCGCCGAAAGAAAAACCCGCCAGCGCCAATCGGCCGACCGGTGCGGCATGTCGCACCACGGACAGCATGTCTAAGAGTTCGCCGCGGCCTTCGTCATGGCTGCCCTCGCTTCCGCCCACACCCCGGAAATTAAACCGGACCGCCGTCCAGCCACACTGGGTGAAGGCGCGCGCCAATGTTTGCACCACCTTGTTGTCCATGGTGCCGCCAAACAAGGGATGCGGATGGGCAATCACGGCCACCCCTTTGGCGAT
>CAMBWM010000165.1 GCA_945871335.1 Polaromonas sp. YR568
TCTGCCCGAGGCCCTTAGTCTTTGCGGCGATGCACCCGACATCTGGGTCATAGGTGGCGCCGAGATTTACCGCCAGGCCGAACCCATGGCCGTGCGCGCAGAAGTCACCGAGATCGCGCAGGACTTTGAAGGCGATGCCTTTGCGCCCGTGCTGGGTACGGCCTGGCAAGAGACCGCGCGAAGCGCGCCACTGGCGACCAGTGGCTTGGCTTTTAGCTTTGTGACTTACCTCAAACACGGGGACCCAGCAGCGTGAAAATTGCCACCTGGAACGTCAACTCGCTGGCCGTGCGGCTACCTCAGGTGCTCGACTGGCTGGCTACCAACCCGGTTGAAGTGCTGTGCTTACAAGAGCTCAAACTGACCGACGACAAATTTCCGCTGCAAGCCCTGCACGACGCCGGCTACGGCCACTGCGCTGTGTTCGGCCAGAAAACCTACAACGGCGTGGCCATCCTCAGCCGCCTGCCGCTGCACGATGTCACCAAAAACATAGACGGTTTTGCCGACGAACAGTCGCGTGTGATCGCCGCAACCATAGAGACAGCGCAAGGCCCACTGCGCCTGGTCAATGGTTACTTTGTCAATGGCCAGGCGCCAGACAGCGACAAGTTTGCCTACAAAATGCAGTGGCTGGACAGCTTGCGCAACTGGCTGTCTCGGGAAATTAAGCGCACGCCGCGCCTGGTACTGGTGGGCGACTTCAACATTACTTTCGACGACCGCGACACGCATGACCCGCAGGGTCTGCGCGAGACGATTCACCACACCACCCAAGAGCGCGAGCAGTTCAAGTCGCTGCTGGATCTGGGGCTGGTCGATGCCTTCCGGCTGTTTGATCAGCCCGAAAAAAGCTATTCGTGGTGGGATTACCGGGAGTTTGCTTTCAGGCGCAACCGCGGGTTGCGCATTGACTATATTTTGGTCAGCGAGCCACTCAGGCCCCTGGTGGCGGGCTGCGTCATTGACAAGCTGCCCCGCAAAAACGAACGCCCCAGCGACCACGTTCCGGTGGTGGTGGAACTGGGCTGAAACGGCCTATTCGAGACCCAGCTCCTGAATCTTGCGGGTGATGGTGTTGCGACCAATTCCCAGCTTTTGAGCGGCTTCAATCCGGCGCCCACGTGTGTTGCCTAGCGCTGTCTGAATCAGCTTGGACTCAAAACGGCGGGTCAGCACGTCCCAGACATCGGTCTGGCCAGCGAGCAGCAAAGCCAGCGCCTCGGATTCCAGACCACTTTCCCATCCATTGGCCATCCCTGGCGCAGGCGAGGCAGCTGTCACAGGGAAAGCCAGCGGCTCGCTGAGCAAACCGTTGGACGTGACAGCGGCTTCAAATGGCCGAGAAGCAGGGTCTACCAAGGTAGTTGAACTTGTGTCCTGGGATGGCAAATCGGCACGGCCGGCCAATGGCGAAGCTTGCAGGACTTCAGGTGGCAAATCTTTGGCTTCTACGACCTGGGATGGTGCCATCACGGTGAGCCAGTGACAGATGTTTTCAAGCTGGCGCACATTGCCTGGAAAGTTGAAGGTGCTGAGCAACTGCAGCGCCTGGTCTGTGATTCGCTTGGGCTCGACGCCGAGTTGCTTGGCGCTTTGCTGCATGAAATGGCGCGTGAGCATGAAGACGTCTTCACGACGCTCGCGCAAAGCGGGCAGCCGCAGGCGGATCACGTTGAGGCGGTGAAACAGGTCTTCGCGGAAGGCACCGTCTTTGACGCGCTGCTCCAGGTCCTGGTGGGTAGCGGCGATGACACGCACATTGGCTTTGACGGCGTTGTGCCCGCCAACGCGGTAAAAATGGCCGTCGCTGAGCACACGCAGCAAACGCGTTTGCAAATCAAAAGGCATGTCGCCGATTTCATCTAAAAACAGCGTGCCGCCGCCGGCTTGCTCAAAGCGGCCACGGCGCATGGTCTGGGCGCCCGTGAAGGCGCCGCGCTCGTGGCCGAAGAGTTCGGACTCCAGCAGGTCTTTGGGTATGGCTGCGGTATTGATGGCAATGAAGGGCCCGGCGGCGCGCTGCGAATGCTTGTGCAGCGCGCGCGCCACCAGCTCTTTGCCGGAGCCCGACTCACCCGTGATCATGACCGTGACCTGGCTCTGACTGAGACGGCCAATGGCGCGAAACACGTCTTGCATAGCGGGGGCCTGGCCCAGCATTTCAGGCGTGTCGGAAAGTCCCTCTTCGGAGACTTCTTCGCGCTGACTTTCTTCGACGGCGCGGCGAATCAGCTCGACAGCCTTGGGCAAGTCAAAGGGCTTGGGAAGGTATTCAAAAGCGCCGCCCTGAAAGGCTGAGACAGCGCTGTCCAGGTCAGAAAATGCGGTCATGATGATGACCGGCAGGCCTGGCAGTTTTTCTTTGACGCTTTCGAGCAGTTCCAGACCCGAGCCGCCGGGCATGCGAATGTCGCTCACCAGAATTTGAGGGCCATCTTCGTCTGTGGCAATGGCCAGCGCAGCCAGCACTTCGCGCGGATTGGTGAAGCTGCGCGTTGGCAGGCCTTCGCGCAGCAACGCTTTTTCCAGAACGAACCGGATGGACTGGTCATCGTCAACGAGCCAAATCGGTTTCATACGGTGTTGTCCCTTGTTACTCACTCAAAATGGATGGGACAGATATCAAGGCAGAGGAATCAGTATCTTGAAGTCTGTACGGCCCGGACCGCTGTCGCACTCGATCAAACCGTGGTGTTGCTGAACGAAAGTTTGCGCCAACGTCAGCCCCAGCCCCGACCCGCCCTCCCGCCCTGAGACCAGGGGGTAGAAGATGCGGTCTTTGATGGAGTCCGGCACACCCGGTCCATTGTCAATCACATGCAATTCCAATGCCAAGCGGTAGCGTTGCTTGCCAAAAGTCACTTGTCGAGCGATCCGGGTCTTGAAAATGATCTGCGCGTCACCGACTGCCAAGCGCTCGGCCAGGGCCTGCGCCGCGTTATGGGCGATATTGAGCACCGCTTGAATGAGCTGCTCGCGGTCGCCACGAAAATCAGGAATTGAGATGTCATAGTCACGCGTCACCCTGAGCCCTTTGGGGAACTCGGCCAGGATCAGTGAGCGCACGCGTTCGCAAACCTCATGGATGTTGACATCGCCCACCAGGTGCGGGCGACGGTGCGGCGCTAACAGGCGGTCAACCAGGGTCTGCAGCCGGTCGGCCTCATGGATGATGACCTGGGTGTATTCGGTCAGGCCCTTGGACTCGATTTCCATTTCCAGCAACTGAGCAGCACCGCGGATGCCGCCCAAGGGGTTTTTGATCTCGTGCGCCAGATTGCGAATCAGCTCCTTGTTGGCCTGGGCCTGGTCCATCAGGCGCTCTTCGCGGTCTTGCTTGGCTTGCTGCTCCAGTGGCAGCAGCTCGACAATGACCTCGCCGGCCACATCTGTCTGGGCCACCACCACATGCACCGGAAAAAGCTCGGGGTTAGCGCGCTTGAGCCAGGCGTCATAACGCAAGGCCGCAAACTCATTGCTGCCGGCGCCTTCGAGGGCGTTGCGCAGGATATGCGGCTCGGTGAAGCATTCGGGCAATTGCGAGCCTTCGATGGTGCGTCGGGATATGCCCAGCGCATCTTCTAAGGCGGCATTGGCAAACAGCACAACGCCGTCATTTCGCACCACGGCAACCAGCGTTGCAAGCAAGTCAAAGGCATGGTATCGGACAGCGGCGCTGCCCGGTGTGTGGGAGAGTGTGTCGGGCTTTTTCAAGAGGTCTATTCTGGCCCAAGAAGCCTGTGCCTGCGCTTACTGCGCAGGACGGCTCGAAATTTCCCGCTCCAGCCCGGTCACGTCATTGGTGTAACGCTGGATACCCGCGCGCAGCTCGGTCAAGCGGTCCAGGTAGAGCTGATGGTTGCGGGTTTCAGGGCCCAGCTTGTCGGGCTCGCCTTTGTTGTAAAGCCTCTCCTGCTCGGCCAAGCGGTCGCGGGCGGTTTGGAGTTCGGCCAGCAAGATACTCCGGGCATCGTTCAAAGCGCTGACACCTGGCTCTGCAAACGCAGTTTGGGATTTACGGTTTGGCTGCTGCACGAGCATGCCCGGCACCACGGTGATGTAGCCGCCCACCACCGGCAGACAGCCCCGCGACAGGGCCAGCGTCTGGTCATTGAGGTATTCATTGCCGCAGCGGTAAACCATCTTTGCAGGCGCTACGCCCTGCGCCGTGGCGAAAGTCGGCCAAAGCCCCAAAAGGCCGATGATGATCACATGAAAACGCGCTGGAGACATGTTTAAAAGTATCGGGCAAAGCATTGAAAAGAAGACACCCTAAGCCAAAAAAAAGACGGCAACAGCCGTCTTTTTAATGTCAGGCTGGTCAGGGCTATCAAGCCATGAACCAGCCTACGCCGGATTACAGCGAATAGTACATGTCGAACTCGATCGGGTGAGTCGCCTGACGCAAACGCGTGACTTCGCCCATTTTGAGTTCGATGTAAGCGTCAAGCATGCTGTCGGAGAAAACGCCGCCCTTGGTCAGGAAGCTGCGGCCCACGTCGAGTGCTTCAAGCGCCTGGTCCAGGCTGTGGCAAACGGTTGGCACCAAGGCGTCTTCTTCCGGTGGCAGATGGTAAAGATCTTTGGTGGCGGCTTCGCCGGGGTGGATCTTGTTTTCGACGCCGTCCAGACCGGCCATCATCAAGGCCGAGAAGCCGAGATAAGGGTTCATTAGTGGATCGGGGAAGCGTGCCTCGATGCGGCGACTCTTAGGGTTCGCCACGTAAGGAATACGGATCGATGCAGACCGGTTTTTAGCCGAGTAAGCCAGCTTGACCGGTGCCTCGTAGCCGGGAACCAAACGCTTGTAGCTGTTGGTGCCGGGGTTGGTGATGGCGTTCAGGGCACGTGCGTGCTTGATGATGCCGCCAACGTAGTACAGCGCAAACTCAGACAGGCCGGCGTAGCCGTCACCGGCGAAGAGATTTTTGCCGTCTTTCCAGATGGACTGGTGAACGTGCATGCCGGAGCCGTTGTCGCCAACGATGGGCTTGGGCATGAAGGTGGCGGTTTTGCCATAGGCGTTGGCCACGTTTTGCACCACGTACTTCAGGATTTGGGTCCAGTCAGCGCGCTGCACGAGTGTGCTGAAACGGGTGCCGATTTCGTTCTGGCCTGCGCCAGCGACTTCGTGGTGGAACACTTCAACCGGAACGCCCAGGGACTCGAGAATCAGAGACATCTCAGCGCGCATGTCTTGCGTGCTGTCAACCGGTGGCACGGGGAAGTAACCGCCTTTGACGGTAGGACGGTGGCCGCGGTTGCCGCCTTCGAGCTTGGCGCCCGAATTCCAAGGCGCCTCGTATTCTTCGATCTTGAAGAAGGTACCGGACATGTCGGTGTTCCAGCGCACATCGTCAAAAATGAAGAATTCTGGCTCTGGGCCAAAGTAAGCGGTGTCGCCCAGGCCGGAGGCCTTGAGGTAAGCCTCGGCGCGCTGCGCGATGGAGCGCGGGTCGCGGTCATAGGCCTTGCCGTCGCTCGGCTCGATCACGTTGCAGCTCATGAACAG
>CAMBWM010000166.1 GCA_945871335.1 Polaromonas sp. YR568
TAGATGACAGCCTCATCGTAAATGAGTATTTCTTCTTCACTAAATGTCTTTTTCTTCAGTGTCATTTTTATGGCTTGGGTAGTTACAGTTTTGAATTGCTACTTCGCTGTGTAGCAAGTCGTGTAACTGTAACTTCAAATAGCACCTAAACGCAAGTGTTTTTTGCGTTTGTGTTATTTTTGTGTAACTTTAATCCCTTATAAATCAAGCACTTAGGCTCAATTACTACTCCCACTCAATAGTCGCAGGCGGCTTGCTTGATACGTCATACGTCACGCGGTTAATGCCTCGCACTTCGTTGATGATACGGCTTGAGACTTTTTTGAGCAGTGCGTAAGGTAACTCGGCCCAGTCGGCGGTCATGAAGTCGCTGGTTTGCACCGCGCGCAGGGCCACCACGTAGTCGTAGGTGCGGCCGTCGCCCATCACGCCCACACTTTTCACCGGCAAAAATACTGTGAAAGCCTGGCTGGTCAGCTCGTACCAGCTCTTGCCGGTTTCTGCGTCTTTGAAGTTGTGCAACTCTTCAATGAAGATAGCGTCGGCACGCCGCAGCAGGTCGGCGTATTCGGGTTTGACTTCACCCAGAATTCGCACGCCCAAGCCGGGCCCGGGAAAGGGATGGCGGTAGACCATGCCGTGCGGCAAGCCCAGCGCCACGCCCAGCTCCCGCACTTCGTCTTTAAAGAGCTCGCGCAGCGGCTCGAGCAGTTTGAGTCCCAATTGCTCGGGCAGGCCGCCCACGTTGTGGTGGCTCTTGATGGTCACGGCTTTTTTGTTTTTGGCGCCGCCGGACTCGATCACATCCGGGTAAATAGTGCCCTGGGCCAGCCACTTGGCACCCTTGACGGCAACCCCGCCACCGGCCTTGAGCTTGGCGGCTTCAGCCTTGAAGACTTCAACAAACTCGCGGCCGATGATTTTGCGCTTGGCTTCAGGTTCGCTGACGCCGGCCAGATGACCGAGAAACTGCGCCGCAGCATCGACACGAACTACCTTGGCGTGCAGCTTGCCGACAAACATGTCCATGACCATGTCGCCTTCATTCAGGCGCAGCAGACCGTGGTCCACAAAGACGCAGGTCAGTTGATCACCGATGGCGCGGTGAATCAACGCCGCAGCCACCGAGGAGTCCACGCCGCCGGACAGGCCCAAAATGACTTCTTCGTCACCCACTTGTTCACGGATCTTGGCAACCGCTTCTTCGATGTAGTCGCCCATCACCCAGTCGGGTCGTGTTTCGCAGATGTCCAGCACAAAGCGGTTCAGCATGACCTGCCCCTGCACGGTGTGCGTGACTTCGGGGTGGAACTGCACGGCGTAGTACTTGCGCGCTTCGTCGGCCATGCCGGCAATCGGGCAGGAGTCGGTAGAAGCCATGACCTTGAAGCCGGGCGGCAACTCGGTGACCTTGTCGCCGTGGCTCATCCAGACCTTGAGCATGCCCTGCCCTTCGGGCGTGGTGAAGTCGGCAATGTTCTTGAGCAGCGCTGTGTGGCCGCGCGCGCGCACCTCGGCGTAACCGAACTCGCGTGTGGTGCCGCCCTCAACCTTGCCGCCCAACTGCTGCGCCATGGTCTGCATGCCGTAGCAAATACCCAGCACTGGAATACCCAAGTCAAACACGGCCTGCGGTGCCCGGTCTGTGCTTTCCTCGTAGACGCTGGCATGGCTGCCGGAAAGAATGACACCTTTGAGCATGCCGTCTTTGGCGTACTCACGAACCCATTCGTCGCTGACGTCGCAAGGATGCACTTCGCAAAAAACATGCGCCTCACGCACGCGGCGGGCGATGAGCTGGGTGACTTGCGAGCCAAAGTCGAGGATCAGGATTTTTTGGTGTTGCATAAAGGTAGAGCTTTAGACAGGCTCAGTGCGGGTATGGGTTGTAGTTCAAGCGCCTTGCCTCTACAAGCCCCGGCCGCGGAACTGGCTTCGCCAGGCCGCAGGCGGGACGGCCCCCCAGGGGGGCAGCGCAGTACACGAAGTGACAAGCGTGGGGGCACTTAATCCGCCCGATAGTTAGGCGCTTCTTTGGTGATTTGCACGTCGTGAACGTGGCTTTCGCGTATGCCAGCGGAAGTTATCTCGACAAACTCGGCCTTGTTTTGCATGTCATCAATGGTGGCGCAGCCGCAGTAACCCATGCTGGCGCGCAAGCCGCCGGCCATCTGGTAAATGATGGCCACCATAGAGCCTTTGAAAGGCACGCGCCCCTCAATACCCTCGGGCACCAGTTTGTCGGCATTCGGGTTGCCGGTGCTGGACTCTTGAAAGTAGCGGTCCGCACTGCCCTGCTGCATGGCGCCTATGCTTCCCATGCCGCGGTAGCTTTTGTAGCTGCGACCCTGGAAAAGGATGACTTCGCCGGGCGCTTCTTCGGTGCCGGCGAACATGCCGCCCATCATTACCGAGCTTGCGCCGGCGGCAATGGCTTTGGCGATGTCACCGCTGTAGCGGATGCCCCCGTCAGCAATCAGAGGTACGCCGCTGCCGCGCAAGGCAGTAGCCACGTTGTCAATGGCCATGATTTGCGGCACGCCCACGCCCGCCACGATACGGGTGGTGCAGATGCTGCCGGGGCCAATGCCAACCTTCACCGCGTCCGCGCCGGCCTTGACCAGGGCCAACGCGGCAGCGCCGGTGGCGATATTGCCGCCGATCACGTCGATCTGAGGATAGTTCTGCTTGACCCAGCGCACGCGGTCGATCACGCCTTGGCTGTGGCCGTGCGCCGTGTCCACCACAATGGCGTCCACCCCGGCCTTGACCAAGGCTTCCACGCGCGCCTCGGTACCCTCACCAACACCGACCGCAGCACCCACCCGAAGCTGGCCCTCGGCGTCGCGGGCTGCATTCGGAAAGCTGGTTTGCTTGGTGATGTCTTTGACCGTGATCAGGCCTTTCAGCTCGAAGTTGTCATTGACCAGCAGCACGCGCTCAATCCGGTGCTTGTTCAGCAGGTATTTGGCGTCGGCCAGGGTGCCGGTCTCGGGCATGGTGATCAGGCGTTCACGCGGTGTCATGATGGAGCTGACAGGCACTTCCATGCGGCTTTCAAAGCGTAAATCACGGCCGCTGACAATGCCGACCACGCGGCCGCCTTCAATGACGGGAAAGCCCGAAATACCGAGTTGCTCGCTCATTTCAATGACCTGGCGCACAGTGTGATTTGGCGAGATGACCACCGGGTCGCGCAGCACACCGCTCTCGTAGCGTTTGACTTTGGCCACCTCGGCTGCCTGCTCTTTAGCGGTCAGGTTTTTATGGACGATACCGATGCCGCCCTCCTGCGCGATGGCGATGGCGAGGCGGGCTTCCGTGACGGTGTCCATGGCCGCAGAAACCAAAGGCAAATTCAGGCGAATGTTGCGGGAAAACTGGGTAGAAAGTGAGGCGTCCTTGGGCAGGACTTGGGAGAACGCAGGCACCAACAAAACATCGTCGAAGGTGAGCGCTTTGCCGAGTAGGCGCATGGGTAAAGCTCCAAAAACACGATTGTACCCGTGTGCAATAGGCTCAATTGAGCTCAATAACCGGCCTTGCCACCTTCACGGCGCTTGGCAAAAAGACCGGCGCCGCGGCTGCCTTGCCCTTTGAATCGCTCGCGCCTGGCGACTTTGGGGTCCACCCGCAAAGCGCGGTAAAGCTCCACCCTGTCGCCATCTTCCAGCACTTGTGTAGGCAGAGCTGCCCGGCCCCAAACGCCTGCCGTCAACTCGCCTGTGGCCAGCCGTTCAGCGAGGTCGGTCAATTCCGCCAAGGCGCCGCTTTGCGTCAAGGCATGCCTGAGCGTACTGCCCGTAGGCATGTCGATCAACCACTGCCGCATTTGGCGTGCCTCAGGGGCGTAAACCAGGGTGATTTTCATACTGGCCAGGGCATTCAGGGTTCGCCGTAAACCTGGCTGGCACGCTTGACAAAGGCTTCAATGAGACTGCCTGCAATCTTGCCAAAGACCGGGCCTACCAGCGCAGCCAAGGCGAAATTGTCAAAGTCGTAGTGAAGCGAGAGTTCAACTTTGCAGGCCCGCTGGCCATCAGCGCCGACCGGGCTGAAGTCCCATTGGCCTTCGAGTTTGGAAAAAGGCCCGTCCACCAGTTTCAATTGAACCTGGCGCCCCGGTACATGGGTATTGCGGGTGGTAAAGCTTTGTTTGATGCCGCCAAAAGCAATGCCGACACAGGCCGTCATGCCAGCCTCGTCATCGGCCAACACGCTGGCCTGGTCGCACCAGGGCAAAAAAGCAGGGTATTTGGGCACATCGGTGACCAGCGCGAACATTTCTTCGGCGCTGTACCAGATGAGGACGGACTTGTGAACGGTTTTCATACAATGTTGTGCGGCTTGCAATTGTATGAGTCGATCGCGCCCTCACCTATTTGCCATGGCCACCAAAGAAGCTAGCTCCTCTAAAAAACCCGCTGCGGCCTCTAGCGGCAAACCCGCCAAGCCCGAAGCCAAGCTGTCGCCCAAAGCGGCGGCTGCGGCTGTGCGCATTGCGGACAACAAAAAAGCCAACTTCAACTATCACATTGAAGAGCGTTTTGAAGCCGGTATGGTGCTCGAAGGCTGGGAGGTCAAGTCGGTGCGTGAAGGCAAGGTGCAACTCACCGACGGCTACGTGGTCATCCGTAGCGGGGAAGTGTTCATCATCGGTTGCCAGATCAATCCCTTGGGCACCGCCTCCACCCATGTGCGACCGGACTCGATACGCACCAAAAAACTGCTGCTGCACAAAGATGAAATCAAACGCCTGATGGGCAAGGTGGAGCAAAAAGGCTTTACCTTGGTGCCTTTGAATATGCACTGGAAAAACGGGCGAGTGAAATGCGAAATCGGCCTGGCCAAAGGCAAAGGCGAGCATGACAAGCGCGACACCATCAAAGACCGCGAAGGCAAACGTGAGGTCGAACGGGCTATGAAGTCCAAAAACCGCTGAACAGCCACTCGCAGACCCGACTTCGGGATTTCACTGGCTGATTTTGTCTGCCGTTGTGGTTTACTCTTGGGCTGTTCAATTTAATTACCCCTAAGGAAAACACCATGCGCTTTAAACATCTTGTCACCGCCGTAGTTGCTGCAACCGCCTTTGTAAGTGCTGCCCAAGCGCAACAGTTCTTTCGCATCGGCACGGGTGGCACGGCTGGCACTTATTACCCCATCGGCGGCATGATCGCCAATGCAGTGTCCCAGCCGGGCAAAATCATTGTCACGGCGCAGGCTTCCAACGGTTCTCTGGCCAACGTCAACGGCATCGCCGGCGGCGCCATGGAGTCGGGCTTTTCCCAGTCGGACGTCGCCACCTGGGCGCAAACCGGCAAGGGTCTGTTTGAAGGCAAACCAAGCATTGCCGAATTGCGTCTGATCGCCAACCTGTACCCTGAAACCATTCACGTGGTGGTCAAAAAGGGCTCAGGTATCAAGAGCATTGCCGAACTCAAAGGCAAGCGTGTAGCGCTTGACGAACCCGGCTCGGGTACGCTGGTCAATGC
>CAMBWM010000167.1 GCA_945871335.1 Polaromonas sp. YR568
TGGAAGAAGCCGCTGCCAGCCTGGGCAAAAAGCCCTGGGGCGTGTTTTGCTCCGTCACCTTGCCTTTGCTGCGCCCGGCCCTGATCACGGCCAGCATGCTGGTTTTTTTGGGCACGATTGCCGACTTCGGACTGCCCAACTTGCTGGGCGAAGGTGAGCGTTTCCCGGTGCTGGCCACCCTGGCTTATGACCTTTACCTGAGCGAAATCGGCAGCGAACCGGGCATGGCCGCCACCACCAGCATGGTGCTGGTGCTGGTAGCGCTGACGGTGGTGACACTGGGCAAGCGCGCGTCGCAGGCCAGCAAGGTGGCCAACGATGGTGGTAAGCCGATGGCCCCCGGGCTTTTGCAGAGCAGCGCTGCCAGGGCCATTGCGGGGCTGGGTTTTGCCACAGTTCTGTTTGCCAACCTGCCCTTGCTGGTGGTGCTGGTGTCCTCATTCATGCAGATCAAAGGCGCCGTGTTTCAGCCGGTATTCACGCTGGTCAATTACCACAACGGTTTTAACCTGATCGGCAACGCCATCTGGAACAGCTTCGTGTTTGCCGGCTGCGCGCTGGTGCTGGCCACCCTCGCCGGCGTGCTGGTGGGCTATGTGGTGACACGGCGCCAGAGCGCAGACAGCAAGCTGCTGGACTTTTTGGTGATGATCCCTTTTGTCGTGCCGGGCACCGTGCTGGGCATTGGTTATGCCAGCGTCTTTAACGGCCCACCTTTGATGCTGACCGGCAGCGCGGCGGTGATGGTGATCGTCTACTTTGTGCGGCGGCTTCCGTATGTGGTGCGCTCATCTTCGAGCATGGTCCACCAGATTGATGCCTCGCTGGAAGAGGCTTCTTCCAGCCTGGGCGAAAAACCCATGAAGGGCTTTCGCCGCATCATGGTGCCCTTGATGCGCCCCGGCATCCTGGCCGGCGTGGTGATTGCCTGGCTGGAGATCTTTAACGAACTCTCAGCCACCTTGGTGCTCTACACCGGCGCCACACGCACCCTGCCGATTGCCGCCTACCAGCAGGCTTTTGGCGGCGACTTCGGCGTGGCAGCGGTTTATTCAAGCCTGCTGATCCTGATCACCGCCATCACGCTCGGCCTGGCACTCAAGCTGGGCAAGATGGACGAGCAGAACTTTTAGCCCACAAAAAAGCCCTGACTCGCAGGGCTTTTGAAAGATGCCGCTCACCGGCTGCTAATGGCGCGAGCGCGGGCTTTGAGTTACTTCTTTTTGGCCGTCTTGACCACTGAGTCCACGGCAGTTTGCATCTGGGCGGCAGCGGCTTTCATGCCCTTGCTGACGGCTGCAAA
Organism: Polaromonas sp. YR568; assembly: GCA_945871335.1. The sequence continues at coordinate 1,304 of CAMBWM010000167.1, forward strand.
AGCTTCCGGTGCAGGATGAGCTTTTTCGATGGCATCCACAGTGGTGTGGAACTGAGCCAAACCCAGCGCTGTGACGTCTTTGAGGTTTTTGGTGGCAGTGGCCATGCTCTCTTCGGCAAGGGCTTTCATGGTTTCAAAAGCACCTTGTGGCTCTTTAACGCTTTTGAAAGACTCGAAAGTCGCTGCCATAGACGCCTGTGCAGCATGGGCCTGCTTTTGAGCCAGCTCGCCCCAAGCTTCGAGGTTGGCCATCAAAGGCTTGAGGGCTTCCTGGGAAGCGGCCGGGTTGAACTTGGCGGCGTTTTCCTTGAAGGTTGTCGTGATAGCGTCGAAAGAAGTGTTGTTGAACATGGCAGACCTTTTTTTAAAAAAAAAATTTGTTGCGGTGCAGCAATCTTAAGGTCCAAATCAACTAAAGCAAGCTGTCAGGGCTGCCACTAGCCCACTTTAGTGAGCCCTCACTAGGGGCCTTCGCACTGCCAGGCGAACTGGCCCCCGCGGCTAAAAAACGTTTGTCAGTCTTTCTTAAAGCCAATGCTTTTGACGATGGACTGCAACAGCTCGCGCTCGCTGCGCAAAGTACGCGACATTTCGGCAGGTGTGGACAAGATGGGGTCGAAGCCGCCGTTGACCAGCTTGTCGTGCAGGGGACCGGATTTAGCGGCCTGAGCGATGGTTCGCGAAATTTTTTCGGTGATGTCGGCGGGCAAATTGGCCGGCCCGGCCACACCGTACCAGCTGGTGATGTTGACCGTCGGGAAACCCAGCTCGGCAAAAGTGGGTACGTCCGGCAGCATGCTCGAACGCGTCGGGGTGCTGACCGCCAGGGCCTTGAGTCGGCCCGACTTGAGGTGAGGCAACACCGCTGCAGGGGTGACAACGGACAGCTGCACCACATTGGCCAGCAGGTCAATGACCGCGGGGCCGCTGCCCTTGTAGGGGACATGCAGCACCTCAATCCCGGCTTTGTTCAGAAAAACCTCCATGGCCAGATGCGTCAGGCCGCCGCTGCCGCCTGAAGAGTAGTTGAGCGCTTTAGGCTGGGCCTTGGCCTTGGCGATCAGTTGCTGCACAGTGCTGACCTGTGTGTCGGCGTGCGCCACCAGCAACAGCGGCGTTGTGGCCAGCAGGGAAATAGGGGTGAAGTCCTTGGTGGGCTCAAAGCTGTATTTCTGCAGCAGCGTCGCGTCGATGAATTGCGACACACTGAAGAAAAGCAATGTGTAACCGTCGGGCGCCGAGCCGGCCACAAAATCCAGGCCCAGCATGCCTGCTGCGCCAGAGCGGTTTTCAACCACCAGCGATTGTTTCCAGTTTTCAGATGCAATCTGCGCAAAAGTGCGGCCGGCAAAGTCGGTGCCGGCGCCGGGGGAGGTCGGCACCACCCAGCGAACGGGTTTATTGGGGTAGGTGGCGGCGGTTTGGGCCAAGGACATGCCGGGCGTCAGGGCAGCCAGCGAAGAGGCGCAAGTGATCATTGCAGAGCGGCGGTTCATGGGCGTCATTGTGGGGGTCCTATTTTTTCAGCAAGTTGGAAAAAAACATATCTCATCTTATGCTGAAATGAAGGGCTTGATTCATCTTGACCATCCAGCCCTAAGGACGACCCCATGAGCCCAGAAAACGTGCGTGCAGCCTGGCGAGAACTGACCCGAACCCGCCAATTGGTGCGCGTGCCTGGGGTGTATGACGGTTTGTCTGCACGCATCGCACAGCAGGTGGGTTTCGGTGCTGTGGCGTTTTCGGGCAACGCGGTATCTGCCAGCTTGCTGGGCATGCCCGATGTCGGCATGCTGGGCATGAGCGAAAACCTCGAGCATGTGGGGCGCATTGCACGCCAACTCGATATACCGGTGATCTGCGACGCAGATACCGGTTACGGCGGCGTACTCAATGTGGTGCGCACCGTGCAGGAGTTTGAGGCTGCCGGCATTGCCGCCATCCATATTGAAGACCAGGTCACGCCCAAGCGCTGCGGCCTGCTGCCCCAGGGCATCCCGGTGGTCAGCCAGGAAGAACACGCCCAAAAAATCCGTGCGGCTGTACAAGCCCGGCGCAGCCCCGATTTCTGGATCATTGCCCGCACCGACGCCAAGTCCATGCACGGCTTAGAAGACGCTGCCCGCCGGGGTCGCGCTTATGTACAAGCCGGTGCCGACGCCGTCCTGGTCATGGGGGCTAACACCCCTGAAGAATTGCGCTACGTGGCCGGTGTGGTCCGTGCGCCGCTGGTCACCGTGATCCAGGAATCAGCGCCCACCAACCAACTGACAGACGCCGTGCTGCAAGAAGTCGGTTGTGTGTTGGCACTGCACGCGGGTACCACCCGCTATGCCGCGGTACAGGCCATGCACGAGGTGCTGAGCACATTGCACCGCGACCAACATACCCATGCGGTGAACCACCGCATGGCCAGCTTTGAGCAATACAACCAGGCGCTCGGTTTGCCCGCTTGGCTGGCGCTCGAGGCCGAGCTTCTCAAGCCAATCGATGGCAAAAGCTGAGTTCCACCATGACACACACACTGTTTGACAAAATTTGGGCGCTCCACCATGTGGACACGCGCGCCGACGGCAAGCACCTGCTTTACATGGACCGCCACGCCGTGCATGAGCTGCATGCACCGCACGCCTTTGGCCTGCTTGACGAAAGCGAACGCCGCGTGCGCCGCACCGACCTGACGATGGTGGTGCAAGACCACACCGTGCCCACTCGGCCAGGCGTGATACGGATCTCACCGCACATTCAGGCCACGCTGCAGGCCGGTTTGCGCCACGGCGTGAAGGTGCTCGATGTGAACGACCCTGAGCATGGCATCGTCCACGTGGTCACGCCGGAGCTCGGCATCGCCCTGCCCGGCCTGACACTGGCCTGCCCCGACAGCCATGCTTCGACTGTAGGCGCCATCGGCTGCCTGGCCTTTGGTTGCGGCACCACCGAGCTGGTGCATGTGCTGAGCACCCAGGTGATGGCCATGGAAAAACCACGGCAAATGCGCATCTGGCTTGACGGCAACCTGTCTGACTGGCTCAACGCCAAAGATGTTGCGCTGGCGCTGATACGCCGCATGGGCGTGAGCGCTGCACGCGGCACTGCAGTCGAGTACTGCGGCCCGGTGGTCGAGGCCATGGACATCGAATCGCGTATGACGCTGTGCAACATGACCATTGAGTGGGGCGGGCGCACCTGCCTGATTGCGCCAGACGAGAAAACCATTGCATGGTGCAAAGGGCGACGCGGCGCACCACAAGATCAGGCCTGGGACGAGGCCCTCGCCTGGTGGCGCACGCTGCACTCCGATGCCGACGCAACCTTTGACGAAGAGCACCATCTGGACTGCACCGACTTGTCACCTCAACTCACCTGGGGAACCGACCCCGCGCAGGTCATTGGGATCAACGAAGCCGTGCCGCAGCCCATGGCGCTGGGCACATCGGCGCAAGAAAGGGCCACCCGCGCATTGGCTTACATGGCGGTGAAGGCAGGGCAATCTCTGGACGGCTTGGCGATTGACCGGGTCTTCATAGGCTCTTGTTCCAACGCCCGTCTGCCAGACCTGCGCACTGCGGCACGCGTGGTGCAGGGCCGTCAGGTCGCCGCCGGCGTGCAAGCCCTGGTGGTGCCGGGATCGAGCACCATCAAAAGGCAGGCCGAAGCTGAAGGCCTGGACCAGATTTTTCTGCAAGCCGGCTTTGAGTGGCACGAGGCCGGCTGCTCTATGTGCGCGGGCGCCAATGGCGACATCGGCTCACCGGGTCAGCGCTGCGTGGCCACTTCCAACCGCAATTTTGAAAACCGCCAGGGCCGCGATGTCCGCACCCACCTGGCCAGCCCGGCGATGGCTGCGGCCGCCGCGATTGCCGGCCACTTAACGGACGTCAGGCGCCTGCTGGAGACACCGGCATGAAACGCGAACCCCTTATTGAAGTACACGGCGCAGCCGCCCCTTTGCTGCGCGACGACGTGGACACCGACCAGATCATCCCGTCGGCCTACCTCAAAGACATGAACGCTGACATGGCGCAAGGCTTGCTGGCCTACATGCGGCGCACGCCCGACGGCCAGGTGAACCACGACTTTGTGCTCGAGCGCCCGGCCTTCAAGGCTGCACCCATCTTGATTGTGGGCAGCAACTTCGGCTGCGGCAGCTCGCGGGAGCATGC
>CAMBWM010000168.1 GCA_945871335.1 Polaromonas sp. YR568
GAGCGAAGCGCGCGTGTGCAGGAGTCGTTGGCGCTGGTGGGCTTGGCTCAGTCCGGTCATTTGCATCCGCACCAGCTCTCGGGCGGGCAGCAGCAGCGTGTGGCGCTGGCCAGGGCGCTGGCGCCCAAGCCCCGGCTGCTGTTGCTCGACGAGCCCTTTTCCAACCTGGATGTGGACTTGCGCGAACGCCTGGCCCATGAAGTGCGCGGCATCCTGAAGGCCGCGGGCGCTACCGCGCTGTTTGTCACACACGACCAGCTGGAGGCTTTTGCCATCGGCGACCGCATTGGCGTGATGCACGAAGGCCGGCTGCAGCAATGGGACGAAGCCTACGCGCTGTACCACCGGCCGGCCACGCGTTTCGTCGCTGAATTCATCGGCCACGGCGTTTTTGCGCATGCGCAGATTTCGATGCGCGAGTCGCAGGTGGTGGTTTCTACCGCGCTGGGCGATCTCAAGGACATGGAAGAGTGCCCCCTGCCCGGCGCCTATGCGGACGGCTTGTGCGACGTACTGCTGCGCGCCGATGACATCGTGCACGACGACGACTCACCCGTGAAAGCACAAATTTTGCGCAAGTCCTTTCGGGGCTCTGAATTTTTGTACACCCTGCGCCTGCAAAGCGGCGAAACCGTCATGGCGCACGTGCCCTCTCACCACGACCACGCCCTGGGCGAATGGATAGGCATACGCGCCCTGGTTGATCACGTGGTGACATTTCCCCGGCTGGTGCCCTGACTGACGAGCGGGAAACGGGGGCATGGATCCCCGCATGCGCGAGGATGACGATCAAGGGCATGTCTGCCAGCGCGCGCGAAAACTCCTGGCTGCTGCGCTCGCGCAAACCGAGTTCGGCCTGCGCATACATGCGCTGCACCGGCGCGCTGCCCGTGATCTCATACGTCAGGCCCGACGTGTGACACAGCAATCCTGCACCGCGCTTGAGCGATAGGCTAAGGCGCCTCGGGAAGATCAGCCAAGGAATCCAATGTGTTGAGACATGCTTGGGCCACCTCGACGCCTTTCTTAACGAAGTGAGCCTTGAAGAATGCTTGATGTTCCTCGTGCTCATGAAAATCTCTAGGCGTCAGAACTGCTGAGAAAGTTGGTATGTCGGTGTCCAACTGCACTCGCATTAGTCCGTCGATAACTGCTGAGGCGACGAATTCATGCCTGTAAATGCCGCCGTTCACAACAAGTCCGCATGCAATGATGGCGTCGTACCTGCCGGTGCGTGCTAGGCGCATTGCGTAAAGCGGAATCTCAAAGGCGCCTGGTACTTGATGAAGTTCCAAGCATTCTGGCGGGCGCCCTTGGCGATCAAACTCTTGCTGGATGGCGTGTGTGCCGGAAGAAACTATTTCCTGATGCCAGGACGCAGCTATAACTGCCACTTTAAGAGGTCTTAATTCCGCCGATATGGCTGATGGCAAGAGAACGGGGTCAAGTTGTGAGGACTGATTCATGGGTGCTCGCCAAATGAGTTGCGACAAGAATCAGGGCGAACGCATCCGAGGTGCGCACATTGCATATGCACACCTTTGCAAGCGGTCTCTTTCATCCGGACTGTGACCGTCGGCTCTGGCATCGCACCAGATCTGCTGACCCGGACACCTGCAAGGGCTTGTATCCGGCGCTCGCGGGCTCCTGGGATTGCTCACAGATACCGCCGGTGGGGAATCTCACCCCGCCCTGAAAACGCTACCAGCATAAACACTGGATTAATAAGTTTAGCGTACTGAGCGGGGCGACTTTGCGACTACCTTGGGTGCTCGCAGGCTTTCAATTTCACGCTGCAGGTCGACAGCCCAGGTGCGGCGGTCCCGGCCCTGGGCCAGTGAGGGGCTGCCGACGGTGACTTCGGCCATCAGGGCGCGTGCGGTGAGCGTGCGCCAGAGCGAGGCAACCAGGGTGTCGTCGTCAACGAAACGCGGCGCCATGCTGAGCTGACCGCTGTGCCGGTCCACAAAACGCAGCGCCATCGGCTGCACCGGCACGTTGGCGCTGATGGCGGCCTGAATCAAGTTGGGATGAAATTGTTTGAGCGTCAGGCCGTCACCCGTGGTGCCTTCGGGAAATACCGCCAGCACCTGGCCTTCCTGCAAATGCGCCACCATGTGATGAACCACGCGGTGCGCATCGCGCCGTGACGCACGCTCAATGAACAAGGTGCCCGCACCTGTGGCCAGCGTGCCAACCAGCGGCCAGCGCTGCACTTCAGACTTAGAGACAAAACGGCAATAGCCGGTTGAGTGCATGACCAAGATGTCTAACCAGGAGATATGGTTGGCCACCAGCAGCACCGGCCCCTTGGCCAGCGGCTCGCCCTGCACCACCAGTTCAATGCCACTGATGTGCAGCATCCGGCGCGCCCAGTCCTGCACATGCAGACCGCGTTCATGCGCAGACAGCTTATGGAAATGCCGGCGTATGGTGACAAAGCCCGCAACAATGTGCCAGAGCGCTCGCGTCAACCTGTAGCTAACCCGCAGCAGCCTCACCGCCGGGTCCACCTGTTGAAGCTCAGTACAAGCCTGTGCAGTGACGCTTCAAGCCGCTTCATAAGCCAGCTGGCCGCCCACCACCGTCCAGCGCACACGCACCGGCAGCTCATAGCCCGAAAACGGTGTGTGCTTGCCCTGGCTGCGCAAGGCCGAGGGCTCCACCGTCCACGCCTGGTTCGGGTTGAACACACACACATCGGCCACACCGCCCTTGAGCAGCTGACCCGCGCTCGCTTGCAGCGTGCCCAGCGATGAGCCCAGCACACGGGCCGGCTCGCTGGTCAGCACAGCCAGCGCACGCAGCAGGCCCGCACCACTGTCATCGCCCCATTTACAGGCCAGCCCCAGGAGCAGCTCCAGCCCGGTGGCACCGGGTTCGGCCTCGGCAAAGGGCAGCGTCTTGGCGTCTTCATCGACCGGCGAATGGTCGGACACCAGCGCGTCCACCGTGCCGTCAAGCAGGCCCTGGCGCAGCGCATCGCGGTCGCGTTGCTGGCGCAGCGGCGGGTCCAGCCGCATGCGGCTGTCAAAGTAACCAATGTCGGTGTCGGTCAGGTGCAGGCTGTTGATGCTGACATCGCAGCTGACATGCAGCCCTTCTGCCTTGGCACGCGCCACCAGCGCCAGCCCGGCGGCACTTGAGATGCGGCACAAATGAACCCGAGCGCCAGTAGCACGCACCAGCTCAAAGATGGTGTGCAGGGCAATGGTTTCAGCCGCCACCGGCACACCGGGCAATCCCAGCCGCGTGGCCAGCGCACCGCTGGCGGCAACGCCCTTGCCCAGGTGCATGTCTTGCGGACGCAACCACACCGTAAAACCAAAACTAGCAGCGTATTGCAGCGCGCGCTGTAAAACCTGGGTGTCTTCCAGCGGAACTTCCGCCTGGCTGAAACCGACACAGCCGGCTTCGGTGAGTTGTGACATTTCAGTCAGCGCGGTGCCGCGCAGACCGCGCGTCAGCGCCCCGAGCGGAAAGACGCGCGACTTATGCAGTTTTTCGGCGCGGAACTTGAGCATCTCGACCAAGCCCGGCTCGTCCAGCACCGGGTCGGTGTCGGGCGGGCAAACCAAGCTGGTGACACCACCTGCTACAGCAGCAGCCAGCTCGCTCTCGAGCATGCCTTCGTGTTCATGGCCGGGCTCGCGCAGACGCACCGACAAATCGATCAGCCCGGGCGCGACCACGCAGCCGCTGGCATCCATGGTTTTGTTAGGCACAAAGTCAGCCGGCACAGCGCCGATGCTGACAATGCGGCCGGCAGCAATCGCGAGGTCAGCGACCTGGTCAAACCCACTGGCGGGGTTGATGACACGGCCGTTTTTGATGAGGATTTTCATTTTTTCAGACGTGAAAATAAAAAGTTAATTCAGGCAGACTCAGAACGCAAGCGCACACGTCCCCGGCCAGTCAGGGCCGCGGAACCGGCTTCGCCGGGCCGCAGGCGCAGCGGCCCCCTCGGGGGGCAGCGAACCACGCGCAGCGGAGAGCGTGGGGGCCACACTCATGGTTCATTTCCAGCGACGATGCTCATCACGGCCATGCGCACCGCGATGCCAAAGGTGACTTGCGGCAAGATGACACTTTGCGTGCCGTCGACCACCGCCGAGTCGATCTCGACGCCGCGGTTGATCGGCCCGGGGTGCATGACGATGGCGTCCGGTTTGGCCAGTTGGAGTTTTTCAGTCGTCAAGCCAAAGCTCTTGAAGTACTCCTGGCTGCTGGGCAGCAGGGCGCCCGACATGCGTTCGTTTTGCAGGCGCAGCGTGATGATGACATCCGCTCCGCGAATGCCTTCTTCGAGCGTGTGACACACGCGCACGCCCATTTGCGCCATGTCCGAGGGCACCAGCGTCTTGGGGCCGACCACGCGAACCTCGGCGCAGCCCAGCGTGGTGAGTGCGTGAATGTCCGAGCGCGCTACCCGCGAATGCAGCACGTCACCGACGATGGCCACGGTCAGGTTGCTGAAGTCTTTCTTGTAGTGGCGGATGGTATACATGTCGAGCAGGCCCTGGGTCGGGTGCGCGTGGCGGCCGTCACCGGCATTGATGACATGCACATGCGGCGCCACATGCTGAGCGATCAGGTAAGGCGCGCCCGACTCGCTGTGGCGCACCACAAACATGTCGGCAGCCATGGCGCTGAGGTTGGCGATGGTGTCGAGCAGCGACTCGCCCTTGGAGGCCGAGGAGCGGGCGATGTCCAAGTTGATGACATCGGCAGACAGGCGCGTGGCGGCAATCTCAAAGGTGGTGCGGGTGCGGGTGGAGTTTTCAAAAAACAGGTTGAACACGCTCTTGCCGCGCAGCAGTGGCACTTTTTTGACTTCGCGATCGCTCACACTGACAAAGTTGGCAGCGGTGTCCAGAATCTGCGTCAGCGTGGCCTTGGGCAGGCCTTCGGTGGAGAGCAAATGGATCAGCTCGCCGTGCTTGTTGAGTTGGGGGTTTCGTCGGTACAACACGCTTAGCCTTCCTGAACTTGAAAACTGAACTGGCCGGCCTCAGAGCGGGCCAGTTGCAGCGACTGCGTGGCCGGCAAGGCCATGCGCGCCATCGCCAGATCGGCTTGCACCGGCAACTCGCGCCCGCCACGGTCCACCAGCACCGCCAGCTTGACGCTGGCCGGACGGCCGTAGTCAAACAGTTCGTTGAGCACGGCGCGGATGGTGCGGCCGGTGTAGAGCACATCGTCGAGCACGATCAGGTGCGCACCGTTCACTTCGAAAGGCAGCTGGGTGGCGCCGCTGGCGGCCAGGCCACGGCTGGAAAAATCGTCGCGGTGCATGGCCGAAGACAACACGCCAATCTCATCGCTCAAGCCCAGGTCTTTTTGAAGCCGTTCGGCCAGCCAGGCGCCTCCTGAAGCCACACCCACCAGGCGGGGCGGCTTGGGCGATGCAGCGATCAGCTGCTCCATGCTGCGCAAAAGCTCGAGGTA
>CAMBWM010000169.1 GCA_945871335.1 Polaromonas sp. YR568
AAGCCTTCGGCCACCACTTTTTCTTCGGCCACCTGGTCGTGCACAAACAGCACATCGGCGTCGCCGCGGCGGCCCATGTCGATGGCCTGGCCGGTGCCCAGCGCCACCACCTTGATGTCGATGCCCGTGGCCTTTTTGAACTCAGGCAAAAGGTAAGAAAAAAGCCCGGACTGCTCGGTCGAGGTGGTCGAGGCCATGACGATGGACGGGCTTTGCGCCTGCGCCAGCGAGGCGCCGGCCAACAGCCCGCCCCACAGCAGCAGCGTTGAAAGACGACGGACCAAATCGCTGTGACGACCTTGATTGAGATGTTTCATCCTAATTCCCCTTTTAAAAACTGTGCGGCTGCCGGCGGCAGCGGCCGATTGAAAAAATCGTGCACGGGCGCATCGGCCAGCACCTGCCCCTGCTCGAGGTAAATCACCCGGCTGGCCAGGCGTTTGACCTGGCCCAGGTTGTGGCTGCTGAACACGAGCGTCATGCCGGCGGCGGCAAACTCGGCCATCAGCGTTTCGACCTCGCGCTTGGCGGTCGGGTCCAGGCTGGATGTGGGCTCGTCAAGCAGCAAGACCTGCGGCTGCAGTGCCCGGGCACGTGCCAGCGCCAGCCGCTGCTGCTGCCCGCCAGAGAGCGTTTTGGCAGGCTGCTGCGCCAGCGCTGCCAGCCCCACCTGCTCTAGCGCGGCCAGTGCCTGCGAGCGCGCCGTGCGCCAACCGGCGCCGGCCATCCACAAGCCCAGGGCCACATTGTTTTGCGCGCTGGTGCGCAGCATGTAAGGGCGCTGAAAAAGCATGGCCTGCGGGGCTGCCTGCGGGCGCAGGTTGAGCCCGCCGGAGGCCGGCAGCAGGCCGTGGATCAGTCGCAGCAAGGTGCTCTTGCCGCTGCCGTTGGCACCCACCAGCGCCACCCGCTCGCCGCGCGTGATGTTCAGCGTGCAGTCGGTGAGCGCGGCAAAAGGGCCAAAGTGCACGCTGGCCTGGCGCAACGCGATCAGGACATCCGCCGCTTGCTGCGGGCTGGCGGCACTGTACGGCGCGTTCATCCGCCCGATCCCAACGTAGCCGCGCGATCGGCAGCATGCGGCGCCGTCCGGGCGCCCTGCCCCTCACGGCACTCACGCCAATAGCGAATCAGGGCAATCAGCGCGTTCAGCAACAAGACCACCAACAGCAACAGCGCGCCCAGCGCCAGCGCCAGTGGCAAGTCACCCTTGCTGGTTTCCAGCGCAATGGCGGTGGTCATCACCCGCGTGAAGCCTTCGATGTTTCCGCCCACCACCATCACCGCACCTACCTCAGAGATGGCCCGGCCAAAAGCTGCGATCACCACGGTCAGCAAAGCGTAGCGCTCATCCCACAGAAGGATCAGGCCGCGCCTGATGGTGCCCGCGCCCAGCGACTGCAACTGCTCGCCATGCAGGCGCTCGGCGTCGTCAATGCTCTGGCGAACCAGCGCGGTCACCACGGGCAGCACCAACACGGCTTGCGCCAACACCATGGCCTTGAATGAAAAAAGCCAACCCAGAAAACCCAGCGGGCCCGAGCGCGATAGCAGCAGGTAAACCACCAGACCCACCACCACCGAGGGCAGCGCCAGCGCGGTGTTGAGAAAAGCCAGCACCACACCGCGCCCTGCAAAACGGGCCACGCCCAACCAGGCGCCCAGCACCAAGCCCAGACTGCAAGCCAGCACACAGGCGCAAGCGCTGACCGCCAGCGAACGCAGCACGATGCCGGCCAGCACGGGGTCCAGCGTGGTGATCAGAGAAAAAGCGGTGAGGACGCTGTCTTGAAAAGTATTCATAAGGGGCGTTGCGCCCGTGAAGGCTTGCGCACTGTAGCGTAGTTGCAGCGGCTTTCTGGCGCATCGGTATTGGCGAGCTATGAAGCCTTTTGCATAGGAATCTGGCCTTTTTTGGAAGGACTGCAGCGACTGCGGCGCCCCCAGGGTCGCCATTGATAATCAAACCCACAATCCTATGCACAAAGTTCAACTGTCTTACCAGCTGTCTGCCGAACGCAGCCCGAACGCGCTGATCCGCAACCCCTTGCTGGACCTGCTGCACGCGGTGCGCGAACACGGCTCGATTTCGGGTGCTGCTCGCCACCTGGGACTGTCCTACCGCCATGTCTGGGGCGCACTCAAAGACGCTGAGCAATCGCTGGGCCACCCGCTGATCGTCTGGGAAAAAGGCCAGCGCGCGCTGCTCACAGAGTTCGGCCAGAAATTACTTTGGGCCGAGCGACAGGCTCAGGCGCGCCTGGCGCCGCAAATTGAAGCGCTGCGCGGCGACATCGAGCGCGCACTTGCCATGGCCTTTGACGACAGTGCCCACGTGCTGGTGCTTTACGCCAGCCATGACGCGGCGCTGGCAGCGCTGCGCCAGCACACCGCGCCCAGCGGTTTGCACATGGACATCCGTTTCATGGGCAGCGTGGACGCCATTGCCGCGCTGAACGCCGGGCGCTGCCAGATGGCCGGCTTTCACACCCTGGAGCGACCCGGCTCCGACTCGCAGGCGGCGCTGGCCTACCGGCGCCAGCTCAAGCCGGGGCTGCACAAATTGATAGGCTTTTCTTACCGGATGCAGGGCCTCTTGGTGGCGCGCGGCAATCCGCTGGGCCTGCGCGGACTGCCGGACCTGCTGCGCCCGGGCTTGCGCTATATCAACCGCGCCAGCGGCACCGGCACCCGTGTGCTGCTCGACGAGTTACTGGCGCAGCAGCACATCGATCCGGCCGGCATCAACGGTTACGCCAGTCAGGAGCCTTCGCATGCCGCTGTGGCGCAGGCAGTCGCCAGCGGCGCAGCCGACGCGGGCCTTGGCATCGAGGCGGCAGCGCTTGAAAAAGGGCTGGACTTCATCCCGCTGGTGCGCGAGCGTTACCACCTGGTGTGCCTGAAGTCGGCGCTGGATCAGCCCCCGGTCAAAGCCTTGCTGCAAGCCCTGCAAAGCCCGGCTTGGGCGGCCACGCTGGCGCAGTTGCCCAGCTACAGCGCCGAAGGCGCGCAAAGCGGCCAGGTGCTGGCCTTGCGCGCCCACTTGCCGTGGTGGCGTTACCGGCAGGAAAAAACCACTCACAGCGCGCAGGACCTGAAACCGCAAAAAATATCGTCCCGCCCGGGCAAATAAAAGTTGCGGTATTTGGGTGACTTCATGCGCGCCCGCGTGGCAAAGGAGCCGCCGCGCAAGGATTTGTGGGTGCCGAACCAGGGCGCTGAATAGTCGGCATACGGGCCGGCCTGAAAGCCGGGGTAAGGCGCAAAGTTGTTGCCCATCCATTCCCACACATCACCCCAGCGAAAACCGCGCCTGTCGGCGCTGTGTGCCGCAATCTCCCACTCCACTTCAAAGGGCAAACGCCGCCCGGCCCAGCGGCACCAGGCGTCGGCCTCCCACCAGCTCATGTGCATGGCCGGCTGCTGGCCCAACATGCGCTGCGACTGACCAAAACGCGTTTGCATCACCGCACCGCTGGCCACCCCGATCTGCTCCACGTAGCGCGGCCCGCGCCGCCCTTCTTGCTGGCTGATCGCCTGCAACCAGTGCCAGCCTTCAGCGCACCACAGCTCGCTGCGGTCGTAAGCGCCGTCTGCCACAAACTCCACATACTGCGCCCAGCTGACGGGCTGCGCATCGATCTCGAATTCGGGCACTGTCACATCATGCTGACCGACCTCGTTGTCAAACACAAAACCCGGGCTCTCGGCAGCGCTGCCCATAGTCCAACGCGTGGCCGGCATGCGCAAGGGCTGACGCAGCGTCATGGCGGGCGGCGTCAATGCCTTGCGCAAGGGCGCGTCCAGCGACAAACCGAGGGCTTGCAAAGCCGCGGTCATGGCCTCCGCGTGCATGTCCTCATGGAACAAGCAAAGACGGTAAAAATAAAGTGCCTGGTCAGAGTCCCCGGCTTTTTCCAGCAGGCTCAGACTGCTGTCCAGAGTTTGCAGCAGGTAGTCGCGGCAGCCCTCCACACCGGGCAAGTCCAGTGTCCAGCGGCTGTCGTGCGCAACATGGCTGGAGTCCCACCAGCGGTCGGCATTGGGCTCTATAGAGGGCAGGCAAGCAGCGCCGGGGTCGCACTGGGCGCCCTGGTGACGCTGCAGATTACGGCCGATCCAGCTCTCCTGAAACCAGCCCAAGTGACCCACCTCCCACAGGGGCGGGTTGAGAATAGGCAGGCGGGGGACTGAAAAACCGCCCGCTTCCAAAGACTGCTGAAACTGCCTGAGCAAGTGCAGCGTGTGGTTGCGCGCATCCATCAGGGCAAGCGACAAAACTTCGCGCCCACCCTGGCGAATGCCGGAAGAGTCGATCAGGCCCGGGCTGTCGCCGGGCGCAGGCGCAGGTGGGGCCATGGCAGTTGCGTCCAAAAATGAATAAATTCGAAATCATTGTGGCACCAGCCCAAGCGTGCTGTGAACAGCGCTTTCCATCTAAACAGCTGGTTTTGAAAGGTGAATGATGAATTTTCAGCCTGAAAGTGCCCAAAACCCAGTCCGGAGGACCGAGTTGTCGATAAACTACGAAACCGCCTCCGAACCCATTAGCCAATCAGTGTGGCGCTCAATGGCCATGGTTCGACATGAGGCCAGTTACCAGGGACACCCATGAAACTACTTTTAAAGTTATCCAAAGCTGTGGACGGGCTGAACACCCAGGTCGGCAGACTGACGATGTGGCTGATTTTGGCCACCACGCTCATCAGCGCCGGTAACGCGCTGGTGCGTAAATTTTTCAACATGAGCTCAAACGGTCTGCTGGAGATCCAGTGGTACCTTTTTGCCGCCGTCTTCATGCTGGGCGCCGGTTATGGCTTTTTGAAGAACACGCATGTGCGCATCGACTTCATCTCGACCAAGCTCAGCGACAGAGCCCGTAACTGGGTTGATGTACTGGGCATCGCTTTCGTGCTGATTCCGTTTTGCCTGATCACCATCGCTCTGGGCTGGCCGTTTTTCATGCAGGCGCTGGTCAGCGGCGAAATGTCGCAAAACGCCGGCGGACTGATCCGCTGGCCGGCCTATGTCCTGATCCCCCTGGGTTTTGCCCTGCTGCTGCTGCAAGCCCTGTCCGAGATGGTCAAACGTGTCGCCTTCCTCAGAGGTGAGGGACCCGACGTTCTGAACAGCGAAGACAGCAAATCGGACGAGCAAAAGCACCTCGAAGAACTTGAAGCCAAAACTGCCCGTCTGCTGGCCGGAGACAAATAAATGCAAACCACTTTTTTGGCGCAACAGTTTGTGCCGCTCATGTTCATGGGGCTCTTTGCCGTTTTGCTGACCGGCTTTCCGGTGGCCTTCGGCCTGGCTGCCGTCGGCCTGGCCTTTGGTTTTGTCGGTATTGAGGCGGGCATTTTCCCCGCCGCCATGTTCCAGGCACTGCCCTTGCGCATCTTCGGCATCATGCAAAACGACACCTTGCTG
>CAMBWM010000170.1 GCA_945871335.1 Polaromonas sp. YR568
GACTCAGGGCTTTCACCCACGCTGCGGAGCACCAAACCAGTGCGCGTTCGCCCGAAAAACCAGGCAATCGCCAAAGCGGCCAAGAATGTGAGGTAAACCATGGGGTGCTGCTTGAACAAAGCCGGGCCGACAAAAGGCAGCTCGCTCAGGCCGGGCACGGCGTAATTCATATGCATGTCCAGCTTTTTGCCCACATAAGTCACGCCGACAAAGGCGGAAAAGCCGCCGCCGAACAAGCTGATGGCCAGGCCGGTGGCGTACTGGTTGGTGTTGAGCCAGATCACCAGCAGGCCGAACAGGGCCGCACCCAGCGCGCCGGCCACCGCGCCGGCCGCAAACGCCAGCCAAGGGTTGCCGGTGTGAAAGCCCACGGCAAAGCCCACCACGGCGGCCATCAGCATCATGCCTTCGGCGCCCAGGTTGACCACACCGACTTTTTCATTAATCAGCAAACCCAGACCGGCCAGCGCCAGTGGCGTGCCAGCCGATAAGGTGGCCGCGATCAGCAGGGCAAATTCATTCATGCGCCCACCTTTCTGCGGATGCGGTAATTGATCAGGGTGTCGCAAGCCAGCAGCGAAAACAGCAGCACGCCCTGAAAGATGCCAGTTAGCGCCGACGGCAGGCCGATGCGCGACTGCGCCAGCTCGCCACCAATCAGGAACATGCTGAGCAAGACACTGGCGACTACGCAGCCCACAGGGTGCAGGCGCCCGACAAAGGCCACGATGATGGCGGTAAAACCATAGCCGGTTGAGGCATGCGGAATGAGCTGGCCCATAGGACCGGTCACTTCAAAAGCGCCGGCCATGCCGGCAAAAGCGCCAGACACCAGCATCGAAGACCACAGCGCCGAGCGCGCAGAAAAGCCCGCGTAGCGCGCCGCCGCCGGCGCCAGGCCGCCGACCTGCAACTGGTAACCGCGGTAAGTGCGGGCCATGAACAGCCACACGGCCACCACCAGTACCAGCGCCACCACCGTGCCCCAGTGCAAGCGGTAGCCGGCCAGCATGCGCGGCATGCCCATGTCAAAGTTAACGGTCTGCGGAAAGTTAAAACCCAGCGGGTCTTTCCAGGGGCCGAAGACCAGGTAGCTCAAAAAATGATTCGCCACATAAACCAGCATCAGGCTGACCAGAATTTCACTGGCGTTGAAGCGGTCGCGTAGCAGCGCTGTGATGCTCGCCCAGAAGGCGCCGCCCAGCATGCCTGCCAACGCAGCCAGCGGCATGAAAGCCCAGTTGCTCATGCCGACTTTGTTCATGGTGAACCACATCGCCAGGCCGCCGGCCGCAATACCGCCCATCAGGTACTGGCCCTCTGCGCCGATGTTCCAGACGTTGCTGCGGTAGCACAGCGCCAGCCCCAGCGCACACAGCACCAGCGAGGTCGATTTGAGCGCCAGCTCGCTGAGCGCGCGCGTACCGTTCCAGGGCTCAATCAAAAACACCTGCAAGCCGCGCACCGGGTCAGCGCCCAGGGCGACAAACATCACAAAGGCCACCACCACCGTCATGACCAGCGCCACCACGGGCGAGGCGTAGCTCATGGCGCGCGAAGGCGCGGGTCGGGCTTCAAGCCGCCACATGCGCGTCTCCATTTACGGCTGCCTGCCAGAGGCCGCTCATCCAAGCGCCCACCAGTTCCACAGTGGCTTGCTGCGTTGCAATGGACGGCGACAAGCGGCCTTGCGCCATCACGTGCAGGCGGTCACAGATTTCAAACAATTCGTCCAACTCCTCACTGACCACCAGCACCGCACAGCCGGCGTCGCGCAGCGCCAGGATTTCGGCGCGAATCTGCGCCGCCGCGCCCACGTCCACGCCCCAGGTTGGCTGCGAGACGATCAAGAGCTTGGGCTGCGCCGCGATCTCTCTGCCCACGATGAATTTTTGCAGATTGCCACCCGACAGAGACTTGGCCACCGCCTGTGGCCCGCCGGCCTTGACATTGAATCGGGCAATGATGCCGGCCGCCTGCGCCTGCAAGGCGTTCAGGTGCAACCAGCCGCCGCGGCCCACGTGATCGGTTCGCGTTAACAACAAGTTGTGCGCTAGGCTCATGGTTGGCACAGCGCCGCGGCCCAGCCGCTCTTCAGGCACAAAATGCAGGCCCAGCGCGCGCCGGCGCTGCGGCGCCAGGGCACCCGCCGGCTGGCTGTCAATCAGCACCATGGCCGGGGCAGCCCGCACGTCTTCGCCAGACAGCGCGTACAGCAACTCGCGCTGGCCGTTGCCCGACACGCCGGCAATGCCCACCACCTCGCCGGCACGTACTTGCAAATCAATGCCATTGAGGTCCACGCCGAACTGGTCCAGGCGCGCCAGGCTCAAAGCCTGCACCTGCAGCAGCGGCCGGCCGGTCTGGCCGGGCCGGTGCTCGAGTTGCTGCGGCTCGTTGCCAATCATCAAACGCGAGAGCGAGGCATTGCTTTCTTGCGTCGGGTTGCAAACGCCGGTGACCTTGCCGCCGCGCAGCACCGTGCAGGCGGTGCACAGCGCACGGATTTCATGCAGCTTGTGGCTGATGTACAAAATACTGCAGCCCTGTTCGGCCAGCTTGCGCAGCACCACAAAGAGCTTGTCGACGGCCTGCGGCGTCAGCACCGAGGTCGGCTCGTCCAGAATCAGCACGCGCGGGTTGGTCATCAAGGCGCGGATGATCTCGACACGCTGCATTTCGCCCACGCTCAGCGTGTGCACCGGCCGCGCAGGATCAATGTCCAGGCCGTATTCAGAGGCTTTGGACGTGATGCTTTGCGTTACCTCGGCCAGCGTCAGCTGCTTGTCCAGGCCCAGCCAGACATTTTCGGCCACCGTGATGCTGTCAAACAAATTGAAATGCTGGAACACCATGCTGATGCCCAGCGCCCGCGCCTCTTGTGGGTTACGAATCGTCACGGCCATACCGTCGACCACAACGATGCCGGCGTCGGGCTTGACTGAGCCGTAAATGATCTTCATCAGCGTCGATTTGCCGGCGCCGTTTTCGCCCAGCACGGCATGGATTTCGCCCGGCTGAACCGTCAGGGACACATCACTGTTGGCGACCACCGCCGGGTAGCGCTTGGTGATGCTGCTCAGCACCAGGCGGGCGCTGGCGGGCGGCCCGGCATGCAAAATGCTGTTTGTCGCTTCAGTCATGCGCAGGCCGGCAAGTTGAGGCAACATGGCAGGACCCCATGAAACGGGGGCCCGATGTGTCTGAAAGCGTCTGATATTTCATGTCTGTTTAACCATGCAACTAATGTGCCGATGCTTATGTCCCAGCCTGTGAGTCAAACCATTCAGTTAGTCCGCCGCGGCGAGGTTGTGACGCTGAGCAATGTACCACCCACCCGCACCCTGCTGGAAGTGCTGCGCGAAGACCTGGGCTGCAGCGGCACCAAGGAAGGCTGCGGCGAAGGTGACTGCGGCGCCTGCACGGTGGTCCTTGGCGAGGCCCATGGTGGTGCGCTGAGCTTCAAGGCCGTCAACAGCTGTATCCGCATGGCCCATTCGGTGCACGCTCTGGCGTTGTGGACAGTGGAAGACCTGACGACCGACCCGCTGCTGCAAGGCGGGACCACCGGCGCGCTGCATCCGGCGCAAGAGGCGATGGTTCAGTGCCACGGCTCGCAATGCGGATTTTGCACCCCCGGCTTTGTGATGAGCCTCTTTGGCATGTACCAAAACCATGTGGCGCAAGGCCAAAGCGTTTCGCGCGAACTGGCGCAGACCGAGCTGTCGGGCAACCTGTGCCGCTGTACCGGTTACCGGCCCATTCTGGACGCGGCGCAGCAAATGGCCAGCTTCACGGCGGTGCGGCTTGACGAGAACCGACTGAACACCGCGCTGGCGCAGATTAAGCCCGCGCCTGTCCACACTGAGGGCGCCTACCTGCTGCCCGTCAGCCTGGCCGAACTGCTGGCCGCACGCGCCGCCCGGCCCGCGGCGCAACTGGTGGCCGGCTGTACAGACGTCGGCCTCTGGGTGACCAAGCTGCACAAAAATTTTGACGCCGTGATTGATGTCACCCGCGTGGCCGAGCTGCGCCGCATTGAAGCGCAAAACGGCCACCTGGTGATCGGTGCTGCCGCCAGCCTGCAAGACGCCTTTGCCGCGCTGGTCCATCAATGGCCGGAACTCAGCACCTTTGCTGCGCGCTTTGCCGGCTTGCCGGTGCGCAACTCGGGCACGCTGGGCGGCAACGTGGCCAACGGCTCGCCGATTGGTGACTCGATGCCGCTGCTGATTGCGCTGCACGCCCGCATCGTGCTGGCCAGCGTGCGTGGGCAGCGCGAGATGGCGCTGGAAGACTTCTACACCGGCTACCGGCAAAACCTGCTGGCGCCCGACGAGGTGCTGGCCTTCATCAAAGTGCCGCTGCCCGCGGCTGCGCCCGCCGCGCAGCCACTGCTGCGCGCCTACAAAATCTCCAAGCGCTATGACGACGACATCTCTGCCGTGTGCCTGGCGCTCAACCTGCAGCTGGCCGATGGTGTGGTTCAAGCCATTTCAATAGGTGCGGGCGGCGTGGCTGCCACGCCGGTGCGCGCTGTGCAAACCGAAGCCACCTTGCGGGGCCAGCCGTGGACCGAAGCCAGCGTGCGAGCTGCCATGGCCACTCTGCGCGCAGAGTTTGAACCGATCTCTGACATGCGCGCATCGTCGGGCTACCGCCGCGAAGTGCTGGGCAATTTGTTGCAGCGCTTTTGGCTGGAGAGCCAGGGCGCGCAACACATCAACCTCGAGTCCTTCAATCTGGAGGCGCTGGCATGAACGCCCCCGACAAACTGCTGCTGAACACGGTCAGCACCAAGGGCGCCGCCGGCCAGTCGCACTTTCATGAAAGCGCGCGTGCGCAGGTGGCCGGCGCGGTCAATTACATCGACGACATTCCCGAAGTCAAAGGCACGCTGTTTGCGGCGCCTATCTTGTCTAACGTGGCGCACGGCCGCTTGCTGGGCGTGGACGCGACAGCGGCGCTGGCCATGCCAGGGGTGCGCGGCGTGGTGCTGGCCGCCGACGTGACCGGCGACCCGCTGCTGGCCACTTTTGTGCATGACGAGCCCATCTTTGCGGTGGACACGGTCCAGCACATCGGCCAAGTCATCGGCCTGGTGGTGGCGGGCAGCGTGATGCAAGCGCGCCACGCTGCGCGCAAGGTGCAACTGCACATCGATGCCCTGCCCGCCGTGCTGACGGTGCGTGAGGCGCTGGCCGCGCAAAGCTTTGTGTTGCCGCCCGTGACCGTGCGCCGCGGTGACGCCGCCACCGCGCTGGCGCGTGCGCCGCACACCATCAGCGGCAGCCTCGAAGTCGGCGGGCAGGAACACTTTTACCTGGAAGGGCAAATCGCCTACGTGCTGCCGCAAGAGCAAAACCAGTGGCTGGTGTA
>CAMBWM010000171.1 GCA_945871335.1 Polaromonas sp. YR568
TATGCGCCGCACCTGAGCGCACGCATTCACCGTCAACTGTCACTTTCATAAGAGAAAACCATGCAGGAAATTCTGGAGCAACTCGAACAAAAACGTGCAGCCGCACGGCTGGGGGGGGGGCAAAAGCGCATCGATGCGCAACACGGCAAAGGTAAGCTGACGGCGCGCGAGCGGCTGGAAGTGCTGCTCGACGAGGGCACATTTGAAGAGTGGGACATGTTCGTCGAGCACCGCTGCGCCGACTTCGGTATGCAGGACAACAAGATTCCCGGCGACGGCGTGGTCACCGGCTACGGCATGATCAACGGACGCTTGGTGTTCGTTTTCAGCCAGGACTTCACGGTGTTTGGCGGCGCCTTGTCCGAAGCCCATGCCGAGAAAATATGCAAGGTCATGGACCAGGCCATGAAAGTCGGTGCGCCGGTGATCGGTCTGAACGACTCGGGCGGCGCGCGTATCCAGGAAGGTGTCGCTTCGCTGGGCGGTTATGCCGATGTGTTTCAGCGCAATGTGATGGCCAGCGGTGTGATCCCGCAGATCAGCATGATCATGGGTCCTTCGGCCGGTGGTGCGGTGTATTCACCGGCCATGACCGACTTCATCTTCATGGTGAAAGACTCTAGCTACATGTTTGTGACCGGCCCCGAAGTGGTCAAGACCGTCACGCACGAGGAAGTGACGGCCGAAGAACTGGGCGGCGCCATCACACACACCACCCAAAGTGGCGTGGCTGACCTGGCTTTTGACAATGATGTCGAAGCGCTTCTGATGCTGCGCCGGTTCTATAACTACCTTCCGCTCAACAACCGCGAAAAAGCCCCGGTGCGCCCCAGCGCAGATCCGGCCAAGCGCATGGATCTGAGCCTGGACACATTGGTGCCCGAGAACGCGAACAAGCCTTACGACATGAAGGAGCTCATCACCAAGACGGTGGATGACGGTGACTTCTTTGAGATCCAGCCCGAGTACGCTAAGAACATCATCATCGGCTTTGCCCGCATGGAAGGCCAGTCGGTTGGCATCGTCGCCAACCAGCCGCTGGTGTTGGCCGGTTGCCTGGACATCAAGAGCTCAGTCAAAGCGGCGCGCTTTGTGCGCTTTTGCGATGCCTTCAACATCCCTGTCATCACCTTTGTCGATGTGCCCGGCTTCATGCCCGGCACTTCTCAGGAGTACGGCGGCATCATCAAACATGGCGCCAAATTACTCTATGCATATGCCGAATGCACAGTGCCAAAAATCACCGTCATCACACGCAAGGCCTATGGCGGCGCTTATGACGTGATGGCCTCCAAGCATTTACGTGGCGACGTGAACTTTGCCTGGCCGAATGCCGAGATTGCGGTCATGGGTGCCAAGGGGGCGGTGGAAATCATCTTTCGTGAAGACAAAGGCGATCCGGTCAAACTGGCGGCCAAAGAGGCTGAGTACAAGGCGCGATTTGCCAATCCGTTTGTGGCGGGCAGCCGCGGCTTTATTGACGATGTGATCTTGCCGCACGAGACGCGCAAGCGCATATGCCGCAGCCTGGTGATGCTCAAAGACAAGAAGCTGGAGAACCCGTGGCGCAAGCACGGGAACATTCCTTTATGAGATGCGCGGGGTTCGCCATCGCCCCTGCCGTTGCCGGACCGGGATGCCCGGAAGTTTTTCGCAGTGTCCCCCGGCCTTCGGCCTCCTCCTTTATCTGCGAAAAACTCCCGGTCACCCCGATCCTAGGGTATTTTGATGAGCCGATATTTGCAAACTTCTATTCGCCACTGGGGGCACGGTGTATCCGCTGCAGCGAAATAAAGGGGGAGCCTGCAAAGCAGGCGGAGGACATTCGCGGAAGCGGATACGCCGTGCCCCCAGCGGCCCCAGAAAAATGAAAGAACCAGCATGTTCACCAAAATCCTGATCGCCAACCGCGGTGAAATCGCCTGCCGCGTCATCCTCACTGCACGCAAGATGGGTATCAAGACTGTGGCGGTTTACTCAGACGCCGACAAGGATGCACGCCACGTAGCGCTGGCTGACGAAGCGGTCAACATCGGCCCCGCACCCAGCCGGGAGAGCTACCTGCAAGCTGAAAGAATCATTGCCGCCTGCAAGCAAACCGGCGCACAGGCGGTTCACCCCGGCTATGGTTTTTTGAGCGAGAACGCCGGCTTTGCCAAGCGTGTTGAAGAAGAAGGTATTGTCTTCATCGGCCCCAAGCACTATTCGATTGCTGCTATGGGCGACAAGATCGAGTCCAAAAAGCTGGCCGGTGCCGCCGGTGTGAACTGCATTCCCGGGGTGAACGATGCTATCGAGACGCCCGAAAAGGCGGTTGAAATTGCCAATGGAATTGGCTACCCCGTGATGATCAAGGCCTCGGCTGGTGGCGGTGGCAAGGGCTTGCGGGTGGCCTTCAACGACAAAGAGACGTTTGAGGGCTTCACCAGTTGCCGTAACGAAGCGCGCAACAGTTTTGGTGACGACCGAGTCTTCATTGAGAAGTTTGTTGAAGAGCCGCGCCACATCGAAATCCAGCTGATCGGCGACAGCCACGGCAATGTGCTTTACCTGAACGAGCGCGAATGCTCCATACAGCGCCGTCACCAGAAGGTGATTGAAGAAGCGCCCAGCCCGTTTATCAGCGACGCCACCCGCAAAGCCATGGGTGCGCAGGCGGTGCAACTGGCCAAGGCGGTGAAGTACCAAAGCGCCGGCACGGTGGAGTTCGTGGTCGGCAAGGACCAGAGCTTTTACTTTCTAGAAATGAACACCCGTTTGCAGGTTGAACATCCGGTCACAGAGTGCATCACCGGGCTGGACCTGGTGGAGCTGATGATTCGCGTGGCGGCCGGTGAGAAGCTGCCTTTGAGCCAGGCCGATGTCAAGCGTGACGGTTGGGCCATGGAGTGCCGCATCAATGCAGAAGACCCTTTCCGCAATTTTCTGCCCTCAACTGGCCGGCTGGTGCGGTTCCAGCCGCCTCAAGAAACCATGTTTGCGTCAGACACCGCGCACTTGCAGGGCGTGCGCGTCGACACCGGGGTGCAAGACGGCGGTGAGATTCCAATGTATTACGACTCGATGATCGCCAAGCTCATCGTGCACGGCAAAGACCGGCTGGACGCCATTGCCAAGATGCGCGAGGCGCTGAACGCCTTTGTGATCCGCGGGATCAGCAGCAATATTCCTTTTCAGGCGGCCTTGCTGGCACACCCCAAGTTTGTGGCGGGCGACTTCAACACCGGCTTCATTGCCGAGAACTATAGCCAGGGTTTTAAGGCCGAAGACGTGCGGCATGAGGACCCGGACTTTTTGGTGGCGCTGGCCGCTTACGTTAACCGCCGTATGCTCAACCGCGCCGCCGGCATCAGTGGGCAATTGCCAGGCCATGGCATGACGGTGAGTGAGAAGTTTGTAGTCGTTGGCATGGGTGAGGCCGGTCATCAGGACGCACAAGCAGCGATGGTGTGTGATTTTCAATCTGCTTCCGGATCGATGACTGTCGAGACTGTAGGCAAGACCTACGAGCTGTGCAGTAGCTGGCATCTGGGCGGCTCACGCTTGCGCGGCACCGTGAACGGACTTCCTTTCATGGCGCAAGTGGAGCGCGGCGTGGGCAAGAACCCATTGGCAATTCGCATCATTCACAATGGCGCTCGCTTAGATGCCTTGGTGCTGTCACCGCGTGCCGCCGAGTTGCATGCCTTGATGCCCTATAAAGCGCCGCCTGACATGAGCCGCTACGTTCTGTCGCCCATGCCCGGCTTGTTGGTGAGTGTGGCCGTGCAGGTGGGTCAACAAGTGCAAGCCGGCGAGCGAGTCGCTGTGATTGAGGCCATGAAGATGGAAAATGTGCTGTTTGCGGTGGCAGACGGTGTTGTCGGTAAAGTCTTGGCCAAGGAGGGGGAATCTCTTTCGGTGGACCAGGCGATCGTCGAATTTGTGTAAGCCAAGAAACATTCATTGAACGCATCAACCCAGGAGCCTTACCCATGAATTTGGCTGAATTTGAATCACTTTTGCATGCGCAGTCTTACGGTGAAATAGTGACAGTGGACAAGCCCGCCGGTTACCAGATGGGTTTGCATCAGCATACTTTTGATGCTTGTGCCTTGATCACAGCCGGCGAGATCACCATCAGCGTGGCCGGTGTTCAGACACGCTACGTTGTGGGCGATGTCTTTAGACTCTCCGCAGGAACGCCGCATCTGGAAGATGCTGCTGCGCAAGGTGTCAGTTACCGTGTGGGCCGTCGCCAGATTGCAGCTGCATGAGCCGGCCTTTCAAGGTGCTGGGCATCCAACAAATTGCCATAGGCGGCACCAGCAAAGACCGTTTGCGCAAGCTGTGGGTAGACATGCTCGGGCTGAGTGTCGACGGCCACTTTGTGAGCGAAAGTGAAAACGTCGATGAAGATATTTGCACCATAGGGGTAGGGCCTTTCAAGGTCGAAGTTGACCTGATGCAGCCATTGGACGCAGATAAAAAACCAGCAGTTCACAACACCCCGCTCAACCATGTGGGTCTGTGGATTGATGACTTGCCTCAAGCCGTGACTTGGCTCACCGCGCAAGGTGTGCGCTTTGCACCTGGCGGCATACGCAAAGGCGCAGCCGGATTTGACATTTGTTTTTTACACCCCAAAGCCAGTGATGAATTTCCAATTGCCGGTGAAGGTGTGCTGGTTGAGTTGGTGCAGGCGCCGCCAGAGGTGGTCAAGGCTTTTGCGGCCATGGCCGGATCCACGGCCTGAGAGCCACAAGTGCGTGGATCACTGATCGGCGACACTCAGGCTTGGGTTTAAGCACGCTGCGCGTGTTCTTTGCACTGCAGCTGCACAGCGTCGATTTTTCAGTCTTTTTCACCCGGAGTGTCTGACCATGGATTTGTCCCGTTTTCCCCGCCGTCGCTACACCATCGGTGCCACGCCTCTCGAGTTGTTGCCCCATTTCACCAAGGCGCTGGCTGCGCTGTGCCCGCAGGGTCAGGGCCCTGAGGTCTGGATCAAACGCGATGACATGCTGGGCCTGACGCCCGGTGGCAACAAGACCCGCAAGCTGGAATTCCTGGCTGCGGATGCGCTGTCCCAGGGTGCCGACACGCTGATCACATGCGGCGCTCCGCAGTCCAACCACTGCCGCGCGACCTTGTCGGCCGCCATCAAGGAGGGCATGAAATGCCGCTTCGTCATTGAAGAGCGCGTACCCGACAGCTACCACGCAGACGCCAGCGGTAACAATTTCCTGTTTCGCCTGATGGGTGTCGAGGCGATCACGGTGGTGCCGGCTGGCACGAACATGCTGACGGCCATGGAAAAGGTGGCTGCCGAACTGGCC
>CAMBWM010000172.1 GCA_945871335.1 Polaromonas sp. YR568
ATGGGTTTCTCGGATCTGGAAAGACGTGTTGGCGTGCCCGGCCTAATTGTTTTGAAGGGCATGAGGCTTTCATAGCCACCACTGTTGGTCCAGACGATAAATTCATTGCTGCCAGCCTGTGCAAGCGATGGTGCCGCTGGGTATGAACGTGCTTTACCCAGTAAAGCCTCATCAATTTCGGCGTGTGAAGGCAGATAGATGAAGGCAGCCAATGTGGCAAAAACCAATCTGACGTAGGTTGATCGCATGTTCATTTCACAATCACTTGAGTTACCCAGAGCAAACTCAAGGGCGGTTTTTCATTTCCCGCGCCACGGCCTGCCCCAGTTCAATCACCGCCATGGCGTAGTAGCTGCTCCAGTTGTAGCGCGTGATGACGTAAAAATTATCAGTCCCGGCGACGAAGCTGGGTGCGTTGGGGCCGTTGAGCAGCTCGATCAGGGCCAGTGGTCCCTTGTGCTCTAGGGCTGCGCCTTCAAGAACTGCGCCCTTGGCGGTGAAGCTGGCCACGCTGAAGGTCGGCAGAATGTCCGGAGCCATCAGAGCGTCCATGTCCAGGCGCTCTTTGTCAAAGCTCACCGGGTAGTGCGTGGGCATGCCGGTTTGCCAGTTGAAGGCCTTGAAGTAGCTGGCCACCGAGCCGATGGCGTCGGCCGGGCTGTTGAGCAGGTCTATCTTGTCGTCACCGTCAAAGTCCACGGCAAAGCGCACCCAGCTGGAGGGCATGAATTGCGGCAGCCCCATGGCGCCGGCGTAACTGCCCAGCGCCAGCATCGGGTCGGCGCCCAGGCGGTTTTGATGGCTCAAAAATTGCTCAAGCTCGCGTTTGAAAAATTCACTGCGCTCTTGCGCCCGCGGATGCGATGCCGGAAAGTCAAAGGCCAGTGTGGTCAGCGCGTCCATCACGCGAAAGCTGCCGGTGTTTTGTCCGTAGATCGTCTCTACGCCGATGATGCCAACGATGATCTCTTGCGGCACGCCGTATTCTTTTTCGGCCCGTGCCAGCGTGGCAGCATGGCTTTGCCAGAACTTCAGGCCGGCGGCAATGCGCGCGTCGTCAATGAAGCGGCTGCGGTAGACCGCCCAGTTTTTGACAAACGGCTGGGTGGGTGGCTGCATCAGCTTGACCACGGCCGGGCTGAAGCGGGCTTGTCCGATGGCGCGCCGCACCCACGCTGGAGGCAGATTGCGCTGCGCTGCCGTGTTGTCGGCAAACAGCATGGCTTCGGGGCGGCTGGCGTAGGCCGGTCCGCTGGCTTGCGAGATGCGAGTCGCTTTGCGTACCGTTTTCTGCGCATGGGCGCTGCGCCCCTTGTGTGCGGACTTTTTGGACGCCTTACTCGCACTTGAGGCGGGCTTGGTGAGCTCGGCAGGCGCGGGGGTGAGGGTGGGTGCTGCGGGGGTTTGGGCCGAGCTGAGCGGGCTGACCAGTGCCATCAAGAACATGCAAGCCAAAGTACCGGCTCGCAGGGGCAAGCTGAGCTCTGGGGCAGGGGTTCTAAAAAAAGAAGATGGCAGTTTGGTCAAAAAAATCCCCGGACATGGTCGCATTGTGAGTCCGGGCAAACCAGACAGACAGGGCTTGCAGGAGCTTGCACGCAGCCTGATTTTAGGGTCGCTGGCGCTGCGCCACTCAAAGTGCGGCGTGGTAAGCTAAATTCTCAAGCGCATGTGCCCCTTACAGATGGGGGGCGCCGGTTTTTTTGCATGAACCCTGGGGTCTGATTTTTATGTCTGTGACTGGTTATTTCACCCATGCCGATTGCCGTAAACACGAGATGGGGCCGGGTCACCCTGAATGCCCGGAGCGGCTCGATGCGATTGAAGACCGGCTGCTGATCACGGGCGTGTCGGATGCGCTGGAACGGCGCGAAGCCCCCGAAGCGCCGTTGGCTGACATTGAGCTGGCGCATGGCCGCATGATGGTGGCGGAGATGCTCGGGCTCTCAGAGCAGTTGGCCGAAGAAATCGCGGCCGGCGGTCCCCGCTACGCACAACTGGACCCGGACACTGCCCTCAATGTGCACAGCTGGAGCGCCGTGTTGCGCGCTGCCGGCGCTGTGCTGGCCGCCACTGACGCGGTGATCGCTGGTGAAATGGAAAACGCTTTTTGTGCGGTGCGCCCGCCCGGCCACCATGCCTGCCGTGACAGGGCCATGGGCTTTTGTTTTGTCAACAGCGTTGCAGTGGCCGCTAAATATGCGCTCGAGCGCCACGGTTTGGAGCGGGTGGCGATTGTTGACTTTGATGTTCACCACGGCAACGGCACCGAGGACATCATTCGCGGTGACGAACGTATTTTGATGGTGAGCTTTTTTCAGCACCCCTTTTACCCGCACAGCGGCTTTGACAGCCCCGATGACAACATGGTCAACTTGCCCATGCCGGCCTACACCAAGGGCCCCGCCGTGCGCGAGAAGATTGAACAGTCATGGATCCCCCGCCTGGAGGAATTCAAACCACAGATGATTTTCATCAGCGCTGGTTTTGACGCGCACCGCGAAGACGATCTTGGCCAAATGGGTCTGGTGGAGCAGGACTACGCCTGGATCACGCAGCGCATCAAGGACGTGGCTAGGCGTCACGCCAAGGGCCGCATTGTGTCGTCGCTTGAAGGCGGCTACAACCTGAGCGCACTCGGGCGCAGCGTGGAGTCGCACATTCGGGTGCTGGCCGACCTTTGATTTCACACAGTGTGTTTTTCCAATTTTTTCGAGGTTTGAGGTATGGCCAATATCGGCAGTCTTGACGCCTGGTTCCTGGCCTTGGTGCAGCCTCCGGCTTTGGTCGAATTGACGGCGTTGGCCGCTTGCATAGGTTTGGCTTGGCTGTTGACCGCTCTGGCCCGCCAGACCGCAGGCGAACATGACACGCGGTCGATTTGGTTTGGACACAAAGTTTTAGACGGCGTGATGTTTCCCCTGCTGCTGCTGAGCCTGGCTTATGCGTCGCGCGCCATCTTGCTGCCCTATGGGCCCATCACAATTTTTAAGGTGGCGATTCCGGTGCTGGTGGCGCTGGCCGTGATCCGGCTTGGCGTCAAGGTTTTGCAAGTGGCCTTCAGCAATGCGCCTGTTGTGCGTGCGCTCGAGCGCACCATCTCCTGGCTGGTCTGGCTGGCAATGGTGCTGTGGGTCAGTGGCTTGCTGCCGCTGATACTGGACGAGCTGGACACCATCACTTGGCATGTTGGGGGTTCCAAGCTGTCTGTGCGCACGCTGATAGAGGGTGCGCTGATAACCGGCCTGGTTTTGATTGTGGCTTTGTGGGTTTCTTCAGCGATTGAAACGCGCCTGCTGCGCTCGGCCACCGGCAGCGACTTGTCGCTACGCAAAGCTTTCAGTAATGCAACCCGGGCACTGCTGGTGTTTGTCGGCTTGCTGGTGGCCCTGTCAGTGGTTGGCATTGACCTGACGGCCTTGTCGGTCTTGGGTGGCGCGGTGGGCGTGGGCATTGGCTTTGGCCTGCAAAAACTGGCGGCCAGCTATGTCAGCGGCCTTGTCATGCTGACCGAGCGCAGCGTGCGCATTGGCGACAGCGTGCGGGTGGACGGTTTTGAAGGGCGTATCACCGACATCAATGCGCGTTACACCGTATTGCGCGCGCTGAACGGGCGCGAGTCCATCGTGCCTAACGAAATGTTTATCAGCAATCGCATTGAAAACCTATCGCTGGCCGACAGCCATGTGTCCTTGTCAAGCGTGGTGTCCGTGGCCTATGACAGCGACGTGGACCTGGTGCTACAACTGCTGACACAGGCCGCGGCGGGCCAGCAGCGCGTGCTCAGTGAGCCGGCACCCTCGGCCAACCTCAGTAATTTCGGGCCGGACGGCCTGGAGTTCACCCTGAATTTCTGGATTGCCGACCCTGAAAACGGTCAGCTTAATGTGCGCTCGCTTGTTAATCTCGCCATCTTAAAGGCCTTGCGTGCAAATGGCGTAGAAATCCCAGTGACTTCGCGTCCGGCACAGCCGCATAGAATGTAAGGCTGACGTTCACGTCAACCCCGATCAATCACTTTTGGAGACCTCAGATGAAGGTTCTGGTACCCGTCAAACGCGTGGTGGACTACAACGTCAAGGTGCGCGTCAAATCTGACGGCAGCGGTGTGGACATCGCCAACGTCAAGATGAGCATGAATCCTTTTGACGAAATTGCCGTCGAAGAAGCCACCCGGCTCAAAGAAAAAGGCGCCGCCACCGAAGTCATTGCCGTGAGCTGCGGCGTGACGCAATGCCAGGAAACTCTGCGCACTGCCATGGCCATCGGCGCGGACCGCGCCATTTTGGTGGACACCGCTGAAGAGCTGCAGCCGCTGGCTGTGGCCAAGTTACTCAAAGCGCTGGTTGAGAAAGAACAGCCTCAATTGGTGATACTGGGCAAGCAAGCCATTGACGATGACTGCAACCAAACTGGCCAGATGCTCGCCGCCTTGCTGGGCTGGCCGCAAGCCACCTTTGCCTCCAAGGTCGAGATCGTCGATGGTAAGGCCATCGTCAGCCGAGAAGTCGATGGCGGCTCCGAAACTCTCTCGCTGACGCTGCCTGCCATAGTCACCACTGACTTGCGCCTGAATGAGCCGCGTTATGTGACGCTGCCCAACATCATGAAGGCCAAGAAAAAGCAGATGGACACCTTCAAGCCGGAAGACTTGGGTGTGAATGTGCAACCGCGCATTAAGACCCTTAAGGTCAGCGAGCCGCCTAAGCGCAGCGCCGGTGTCAAGGTGGCCGATGTGGCCGCCTTGGTCGATAAATTGAAAAACGAAGCGAAGGTAATCTGACCATGACTGCTCTTGTCATTGCTGAACACGACAACGCCAGCATCAAGCCGGCAACCCTTAACACCGTGACCGCTGCTGCCCAGTGTGGTGGTGAAGTCCATGTGCTGGTGGCCGGCTTGAACGCTGGCGCCGCTGCCCAAGCCGCCAGCCGGATTGCGGGTGTGAGCAAGGTGATTCATGTCGAGGGTGTGCACTTCGAGCACGGACTGGCTGAAAACATGGCCACCCAAGTGCTGTCGCTGGCACCGGCTTATTCGCACATTCTGTTTCCGGCCACGGCCTCGGGTAAGAACATCGCGCCGCGCGTGGCTGCCACCCTTGACGCCGGACAAATTTCGGACATCACCAAGGTCGAAAGCCAGGACACCTTCGAGCGCCCCATTTATGCCGGCAACGCGATTGCCACAGTGCAAAGCCTGGATGCGGTCAAGGTGATCACCGTGCGCACCACCGGCTTTGATCCCGCAGCTGCTGCGGGTGGCTCAGCCGCCATCGACGTGGTCAGCGGCGTGGCTGACAGCGGTAA
>CAMBWM010000173.1 GCA_945871335.1 Polaromonas sp. YR568
AAAGCCAAAGATGTGCGCGCCACCACGCGCTTGGTCGATTCAGCCGCCTGCCTGGTGGTGCAAGACGGCGACATGTCCACACAGCTGGCGCGCATGCTCAAGCAAGCCGGTCAGCCGGTACCAGAAGTCAAGCCGATTCTTGAAGTCAACGCCCAGCATCCGCTGGTCAAAAAACTCGAGGCCAGCGAGGGCAGCCCCTTCGACGACCTGGCCCACATTTTGTTTGACCAGGCCTTGCTGGCCGAAGGCGGCCTGCCCGAAGACCCGGCCGCCTATGTGCGCCGCGTCAACGCATTGCTGGTGTAATTCGGCCCCTGGCTGGTGAGCGCCGACATCATTGGCGCGCTGAGCAACCGGTGCGCTGTAACCTGCTCAGAGAACTCAAACCACCAGCGGTGCGGCCTGCATGGCTTCGGTTTGCTCGACCAGCATATCGACCTGGCCTTTCCAGTAGTCGCTAGAGCCGAACCACGGGAAGTTGATCGGAAAGATCGGGTCGCTCCAGCGCTGCGCCAGCCAGGCGCTGTAATGAACCAAGCGCAGGGTGCGCAGCGGCTCGATCAATGCCAGCTCGCGGCGGTCAAATTCGCGGAACTCTTCGTAGCCGTCCACCAGCGCGCCCAACTGCCGCGTGCACTGCGCGCGCTCGCCCGAAAGCAACATCCACAGGTCTTGCACAGCAGGGCCGCGGCGCGCGTCGTCCAGGTCCACAAAGTGCGGGCCGGCGCCAGGTGCGCCTTCGGGCGTCCACAAGATATTGCCGGGGTGGCAGTCGCCGTGCAGACGTAGCGTGGCCACCGGGCCGGCGGCTTGCGTCACGCCCTCGGCCACTTGCATGGCTTCGTCAAACGCGCTGCGCCAACGCGAAGCCATGTCCAGCGGCAGGTAGTCGCCGGCCAGCAGCAGGTCGCGGCTGGCGTAGCCGAAGCTCTGGATGTCCAGCGCCGGCCTCTGTGCAAAAGGTGCGGCCGCACCCACGGTGTGAATGCGCGCCAGAAAGCGGCCAATCCATTCGAGCACCGACAGCTCTTCGAGCTCTGGCCGGCGGCCACCGCGGCGCGGTGATACGCTGAAGGCAAAACCGTTGAAGTGGTGTAGCGTCTGGCCTTGCAAGGACAAAGGGCCAACCACCGGAATCTCAGCGGCCATCAGTTCGGCGGCAAAAGCGTGCTCTTCCAGAATCTGCGCGTCGCTCCAGCGGCCGGGTCGGTAAAACTTGGCCACCACGGTGTCGCTGGCTGCCTCGGACTGGCTGCCCGCAGGCGCGGGGCTTTCCAGCGAAATTTGGTAAACGCGGTTTTCGTAGCTCGACAGCGCCATCAGCCGGCCGTCGCCCCTCAGGCCCACGCTGGCCAGCGCGTCCAGCACCACATCGGGTGTGAGCAGTTCGTAGGGATGCGCGCCCGCGTCGTCTTGGCCGGCGCGGCGGTCGGTATTGTGCACATCGGGCTGGCTGTCGTCTTCGTCGTCGGCCGGGTCATCGAAACGTTCATTCATGCCCCGATTGTGGCGCTGTAACCAAACCCCGGCGTTAGACTCAGGACCGCATGCCCAAACCCCTCAAGCTCAAACCCGCGCCGGCATTCCAGGTCATCGAAGAGCTGCGCCCTGGCCAGTCGATCGACTTGCTCAAGGAGTTGCACATCCTCACGCGCGAGGGCAAGCTAAACCAGGACACGCGGCGCAAGCTCAAGCAGGTCTACCACCTTTACCAGTTCATCGAGCCGTTGCTCAATGACGCGTTTGCCCGCAACCTATCGCCCAGTCTGGCCGACCACGGCGCCGGCAAGTCTTACCTTGGCTTTATTTTGTACGACCTGTTTTTTAACGTCGCGCACCGCGGCGAAAAAACCAGCGGCCATGTTTACGGTATCGAGACCCGCCCCGAGCTGGTCGCCAAGTCGCGCGAGCTGGCGGCGCGTCTGGGTTTTGAGCGCATGTCGTTTCTGAACCTGTCCGTGCAAGAAGCCACGGCTTCCAGCGAGATGCCGGCGGTGGTCGACATCATCACCGCGCTGCACGCCTGCGACACCGCCACCGACGATGCCATTGCCTTCGGTCTGGCCCGTCAAGCCAGACACATGGTGCTGGTGCCCTGCTGCCAGGCTGAAGTGGCCGGTGTGCTGAAAAAAAGCAAAGCGCTGTCACTGTCCCGCACCCCGCTGGCCGAGCTTTGGCGCCACCCGCTGCACACCCGTGAGTTCGGCAGCCAGATCACCAACGTGTTGCGCTGCCTGCAACTCGAAGCGCACGGCTACGAAGTCACCGTCACCGAACTGGTGGGCTGGGAACACTCGATGAAAAACGAACTCATCATCGCCAGCCGGCCCGCGCAGCCACGCCCGGCGGCCGTCGCTGCGGCGCGAGAGCGCCTGAAGCAGGTGCTGGCCGAGCTGGGGCTGGGTGAGTTGTCTGCGCGCTTTGCTGTGGACTGAAGGCGATGGATGCCTGCCCCCCGCAGGTATAAAAGTCCTCTGCTCTATACTTTTTTATGAGCGCAATGTATCTGTTGTTGATTTAAATGGCTGCCACGCCCCTTGCGCAATTGCCCTCTTTTGGAGACAGCCATGACAGCCGACACCGTGCAGACCATTTCCCCACGCGACTGGGCCTGCCACCCTGCGCACATTGACCCGGGCTACAAATCCACCGGGTTGCGGGGCCCCAAGCACGCGCTGGTGCCCATGAAGCAGGCGCTGGCTGAGCGCAACGCACCGGTTTACAGCGCCGTGCAGTTGGGCGCGTTGGACAACGACATGACGAAAAACGCCGTGATGAACGGTGAGCCTTTGGGTGAACGCATCATCGTCACCGGCCGCGTGATGGATGAAGACGGACGCTCCGTCAAAAACACACTGGTCGAAGTCTGGCAGGCCAACGCCGCCGGCCGCTATGTGCACAAGGTGGACCAGCATGACGCGCCGCTGGACCCGAACTTTCTGGGTGCTGGCCGCTGCCTCACCGACAACGAAGGCCGCTACACCTTCAAGTCCATCAAGCCCGGCGCCTACCCTTGGGGTAACCATCCCAACGCCTGGCGGCCCAACCATATTCACTTCTCGCTGTTTGGCGACTACTTTGCCAGCCGCCTGATCACGCAGATGTATTTCCCCGGCGACCCGCTGCTGCCCTACGACCCCATGTACATGGGTGCGCCCGAGCACCTGCGCGAAACCATGGTTTCCAAATTCAGCCTTGACGTGACCCAGCCCGACTACGCGCTGGGCTATGTGTTTGACATCGTGCTGCGCGGCGCCAAAGCCACGCGCTTTGAATAAAGCCCAGGCCATGACGCCACACAAGCAAACCCCTTCGCAAACTGTCGGCCCTTACTTTGCGTACGGCCTGGCGCCCACGCAATACGGCTACGACTTCAAGAGCCTGTTCACTCCCGTGCTGGCCCAGCCGCATGCCGAAGGCGAGCACATCCGCATCACCGGCCGCGTGTTGGACGGTGCCGGCAAGCCGGTGAACGACGCGCTGATCGAGATCAACCAGCCCGACGCCAGCGGCCAGCTCATCACCAGCATGGAAGAGTCCGAGAGCAAAGGCTTTGCCGGCTTCGGCCGCTGCGGCACCGGCACCCTGGCCGGTAACCACTTCAGCTTTGAAACCGTCAAGCCCGGCGCCCGCGGCGATGGCCAGGCCCCGTTCATCGACGTCTGTGTGACCATGCGCGGCCTTTTGCTGAACACTTTTTCTCGCATCTACTTTTCAGACGAAGCAGCAGCCAACGCCAAAGACGAAGTGCTGAGCAGCGTGCCAGCCGAGCGCCGCGCCACCCTGGTGGCCGTGCGCGAAAACACACCTGGCGGGCCGGTCTACCGCTTTGACATTCACATGCAGGACAGCGCAGAGGGCAAAGAGACGGTGTTTTTTGATCTCTGATTGCTGAATTGCAAAAGCCTGTTCCCGGCGAATCAAAGAGCCCTCATTCCTGCCTTAACCCGTGGGGTAAGGGGAGCGAGGTTAACGGGGAGGGGATTAGCTTTTAAACCGCTTGCGCGTCAGCGCCAGCGCCACCCAAAAACCACCTACGGCGTACACCAGCAGCACCGCCAGGTGCCGCAGGCTGTGCTCGGGCCATTGGTCCATGAATAGCGGGCGAATGAGTTCGACCGCCGCTGTCAGTGGCAAAAATTCCGAGATCACTTGCATGAAGCCGGGCAGTTGATCGCGCGGAAAGAACACACCGCTCAAAAACATGGTCGGTGTGAGAAACAGCGTGAAGTAGTAGGTGAAAAAGTCGTAGCCCTTGGCCAAGGCGTTGAAGATCAGCGCAATGCTGGAGAACACGATACCGATCAGGCCCAGCAGCGGCCAGGCCAGCAGCAACATGGGGCTGTGGCTGATATCCAGCGCCAGCATCACCAGCAAAATAACGCTGATGGTGAACAGCGACTTGAAGGCGGCCCAAAGCATTTCGGCCATCAGCACGTCGTCAAGCTGTATCGGCGCGTTCATGATGCCGTCCCAGGTGCGCTGCACATGCATGCGCGAGAAGGCCGAGTACAGGGCCTCAAAAGACGCGGCGTTCATCGCGCTCATGCAGATCGAGCCGCTGGCCAAAAACAAAATATAAGGTACGGCCACGCCGCCCATTTGCACTTGACCGACCAGCGCGCCCAGGCCGTAACCAAAGGCAACCAGCGTGATCAGCGGCTCGGCAATGTTGCCGACCAGGCTGGGAATTAAGAGCTTGCGCCAGACCAGCAGGTGGCGGCGGAATACAGGCACCCAGCGCATGCTCAATCGCGGCGTGCGCCACAGGGAGGGTGTGTTGCTCATCATGCGTCCTCGCGGATCTGGCGGCCGGTGAGCTTGAGGAAGAGGTCTTCCAGATTCGCCGGGCGGTGCAGCGTGCGCAGCTGCGGGTAATCGTTCAGGGCGGCCAGCAGGGCCTTGGCATCCTGGGTGTAGAAAAACACCGTCTCGCCGCTGACTTCGGTGCGTGCGGCCAGCGCTTTGAGCGGCGAGTCGGCCAGCGCCAGTGCGCCCTGGCCGTAGACCTCGACCACGTCGGGCTCCAGGTTGTTGGCGATGAGATCGCGCGGTGTGCCTTCGGTCATTTTTTTGCCGTGGTCCAGCACCAGCAGGCGGTTGCACAGGCGCTCGGCCTCGTCCATGAAGTGCGTGGTCAGCAAGATCGATTTACCCTGCTGCACCAGCCGCTGCAGCCGCTCCCACATCAGGTGGCGGGCCTGTGGGTCCAAGCCGGTGGTGGGCTCGTCGAGCAGCAGCAGTTGCGGGTCATTGACCAGTGCG
>CAMBWM010000174.1 GCA_945871335.1 Polaromonas sp. YR568
AATTGAAAGGGATCAGCCGGCGTTTCACGCACGCCCAACAAAAAGACGGCCGTGCTGTCGGGGTTGGCGTCCATGCGCACCGGCAGCATGTAGTTCTGGAATTCACGGGCCTGGCCAGCGGCATCGCGCAACTTGTAGCTCACGCTCGGGCCGACATTGCGCAGCTCTTTTTGCGTACTGGTCTTGTTGGCCGCCCCCAGGCGGGCGTCGATGGCCTGGCGCAGGTCCACCTTGCGCACGTCAAGGCCTGAACCCTCGGCCTGACTGCCGCTTTGACTGAAATTTTCCACATTGATCACGCGCAGCGCAGTGAATTCAAGGGTGAGCTTTTCGGGGCCATTACTCAAATTGCTGGAGCCACCGATATTGCCTTGAATCTCAAAGGGCTTGGTCGCGGCGTTCATGGGAACCGCTTGCAGGGTGACGCTGGAGCCGCCATCGTCAAAGCTGGACTGGTAAATCTCAATGCCCCGGTGGCGCACCGGATGATTGACTTCAACGCGGGCCGGAATTTCTTCGCCAGTTTCTTTGTCATGGATCACGATGTCACTGGCAAACAATTTGGGCATGCCGGTGGCGTAATACTCAACCACGAATTTTTTCAGCTCGATGGAAAAAGGCAGCTCTTGCAGAAGCACGCCGCCGGGCTGATTGAGCATGGCCATGCTCGACTGCGCGCCTTCAGCCACCAACAAATTGGCCCGAAAAGTCGGGTTAGCGCTGCTTAAGCGGTGCTTGTCGGGCACGTCGGCAATCAAACCGCCGCCGGCAAACACAGTTTTGTCGTTGAACCACATCTGCGCGCGAACCATCAGATCGCCGTCGAGCAGGCCGCCCAAGCACACCAAGACAATCGCACTGTGCGCCGCAATGTAGCCGAGCTTGTTGGCGGCACCCTTTTTAGCGGCCACCATCCAGCCAGTGTCACGCTGCTGAAGCTTGACCCGCCAGCCGCCTTGCACCAGCATCTGGCCAATGCGCCGGGCGGCGGCTTCAGGCATTTCGGCCAGGCTGTTGTCTGCGCGGTGACCAAAGGCCTTGAGGCTTTGCTCGCGGATGTCTTCTTTGTAGTGCTTGAGCTCGGCCAAGATTTTGGGGGCGTTGCGGCTGATGCACAAGCTGGTGCTCAAGACCAGAAAAGCCAAAATCAGCAAAAACCACCACGCGCTGTAAACCGTGTTCAGGCTGCTCAGGCTGAACACCTGGGCCCAAAAGGGGCCGAACTGGTTGACGTAATTGGCGTAAGGCTCTTGCTGCTTGAGCACCGTGCCGATGACAGATGCGATGCAGATGACCGTGAGCAGCGAGATTGAAAATCGCATCGACGACAAGAGCTCCACCACGCTGCGCCACAAGCGGGAGCCTGATTCAAGCTCAATGCCTTGGGTAGAAACAGTCATGTCGTTGCTTAGAGTTGGTGCGATCAGCTAGAAATCAGCCTGAAGACCTGCCCTTGCCACGATCTCAGGGACAGGGCCGTGCCCATGAAAAAAGCGGGTCTTTCACAGAAAGACCCGCCTGTTACCCGCATGAAGACTTAACGCAGGCCGGCGATGTAATCCGACAGCGCGCGAATCTCACGGTCGTTGAGCTTGGCGGCCACTTGCGTCATTTGCAAGTTATTCTGGCGCACGCCATCACGAAAACCGGTCAACTGGGCGGCGGTGTAGTCCGCATGTTGGCTGCTAAGGCGGGGATACTGCACGGGGTTACCGGCACCGTTGGGGCTGTGGCAGCCGGCACAAGCAGAGATTTGCCTGTCGGCTACACCGCCGCGGTAAATACGTTCGCCAAGGGCGACCAACTCTTTGTCTTTGGCAAAGCCGGGGGTACTTTTCTTGGAGGCAGCCCAAAAGGCGATGTTCTTCATGTCGGCATCGCTCAACTGGGAAGCAAAACCTTGCATGATGGCATTTTTACGAATGCCCGCCTTGAACTCCTGCAACTGTTTGACCAGGTATTCAGGATGCTGCTGGGCCAGCTTCGGATTGACCGGCGTGCCGGAATTGCCGTCAGCGCCGTGGCAGGCTGCGCACGCTGCTGTGAACTTGGCTTCGCCAGCGACAAGGTCAGGCTTGACGGCCTTGGCCGGCGCAGCTGGCGCCGCCGCATGAGAGGACAAAGCAGTCGAAGACAACAGTGCGGCAAAGAAATAAGTGACAAGCAGCTTCATATCAGGGCGTTTTAAATTAGGGAGCACAAGAAAACCAACAACATCTGATTTTACAATGGCTTAGCCTTGGCAATATGGATTGAAGTCCGGAATCGGTTTGGATTCAGGGGCCACAGGGCTTTTGGGCCCTGCTTCCGGCTTGCGCCCCTTCAACGAGATCCACCCTATGACCGCACCCGTCCCCCCTTCTTCTCCCGCGGTTTTAGCGCCGGACATGGACAAAATAGCCATGGGCTGGCTGCATACCGCCAAATTTCTGACGACTGCGCCCGAGTTGCACCATCTGCCGCCGCTGGATGTGCCTGAAATCGCTTTTGTCGGCCGCTCCAATGCCGGCAAGTCCACTTGCATCAACACCTTGACGCAGCAGCACCGGCTGGCGTTTGCCTCCAAAACACCGGGGCGTACGCAGAGCATCAATTTGTTTTCACTGGGCAAGCAAGGCATCACCGACGCCGTGCTGGCCGATTTGCCCGGCTATGGCTACGCGGCCGTTCCTAAAGCGGCCAAATACCGTTGGCAGCAAGTGATGGCCAATTACCTGCAAACGCGACGCAACTTGACAGGCATCGTCCTTTTGTGCGACCCGCGGCTGGGCCTGACCGAGCTCGATGAAATTTTGCTCGACGTGGTACGACCGCGTGTAGTTGAGGGTCTGAAGTTTCTGGTCTTACTGACCAAGTCCGACAAGCTCAACAAAACCGAAGCGGCCAAAGTGCTGTCCATCGTGCGGCTGCAAGCAGGCGGCGGTGATGTGAAACTTTTTTCCGCCCTCAAACGCAAAGGGGTGGAAGAGGTCGCCAAACACCTGTGGCACTGGGCCCATCCCGAAGGCCTGGAGGACTCAGCCCCCTTGCAATCGGCCTCGCCCAACCAGACAGCGAAGGCTGCTGCCTGACAAGCGGTCGGGACAAACTGCGACCGGCAAGCCGTGTTCAATACACCGGCGGCTCGCCTTCGGGACGGGTCTTGAAGCGCTTATGCACCCAGTAATATTGCGCCGGCATGGTCTGAATGAAGCGCTCTAAATGCGCGTTAACCAAAGCCGTGTCGGCCAACAAGTCGTCGGTCGGATAGTTTTTCCAGGCGGGCATCACCTCAACTTCGTAGCCATCGGGGGTGAGCCTGGGCACCACCGGCACCACTTTGGCAGGGCCTAAGCGGGCAAAGCGGGTAATCGACGGCAGCGTTGCGGTCTGCACGCCAAAAAACGGCACAAACACCGCGTTGTCCCTGCCGAAGTCCATGTCGGGCAGCAAGTAAAGCAGCTCCCCAGCACGCAGCGCATTGACGTGGGTTTTGACGCCCTCGCTGCGCAAAAACAAACGCAAGCGCCCAAAACGCTGCCGCCCCTTTTTGATCCAGCTGTCCAGCAGCGCGTTGCGTTGGCGCGAGTAAATCGTGGTCAGGTCCCGGTCCACATGAATATTGACTGCGGTTGCGCCCGCATCTAAGCCATAAAAGTGCGGACCGAACACAATGGTAGGCGCCATGCCGTCTAACTCATGCACCGCCCCGCGCAAGCGCAGGCGCTGCATCAGCATGGCGCGCGGTCCGTGCCAGAGCCAGCTGCGGTCCAGCCAGGCCTGGGCAAAATAAACAAAGCTCTGGCGCGCCAACGCCCTGCGCTCAGCCGCACTGAGCGCCGGAAAACAAAGCGCTAAATTGGTCTGCACCACATGCCGGCGCGGCAGCACCACAGCGTAAAGAACATAGCCCAGGCAGACGCCCAGACGGCGCACCCAAGGCAGCGGCAAGGGCGCCAACAGCCGCATAAATACAATGCCGGCATGGGTACCCAGGCGGGCTAAAAGTTGAAGCGGCCCCATGCTCAAGTCGACTCCCCGTCATCGTTAGCCGACGAGTCCGCCGCATTGGCCGGCGCGGCCGGCGTTCCCCTTGGTTTTTTGTAGCGCGAGTAGGCCCACAGGTACTGCCCGGGCTGGCTCAGTACCAGTGACTCAATGCACTGGTTAACCAGCGTCACAGCCTGCAACAAGTCGGGCGGCGGGGTGGTGGTAAAGCCGCTCAGCGGCGGCAAAATCTCCATGTCATAGCCTGCGCCGCGCGGCAATCGCAACAAACGCACCGGCAACAAGGCGGCGCCGGTTTGCAGCGCCAAACGCGCAGCCAAAGTCATGGTGTAGGCGGACTTACCGAAAAATGGCGCCCAGACACCGAGCCCCTCCGGCGGTACCTGATCGGTCAGAAGCGCCACAGCGGCATTGGCTTTGAGCGCTTTGTGCATTTGCCGGATGCCGCTCAGGCTGGCCGGAATCGCCACCATGCCGGGGCGCTGACGACTCAGCTGCGTCAGCCGTGCCAGCCAGGGCTTGCGCGCAGGCCGGTAAATGGCGGTGACCGGGCCATAGAGTTCGGCCAGCACCTGCGGCGCCAGCTCAAAACTGCCAGCGTGCGGCCCGAAAAAAATCACCCCGCGACCCGCGGCAAATGCCGCCTCCACATGGGCCTGACCCGTGACCTTGACATTGCCCAGACAGGACTGGCCGTGGGGACGCATCCAGAGTTTAGGCAGCTCTGCGACAAAACGACCGGCCTCGGCGATGGCCGGGCGGGCCTGCTCGAAAGTGACCCCAGCCTGTGCCACGTTAGAGCGAAAAGTGGCGCGGTAATGCGGGCTGAGCGCCCAGACCGTCCAGCCCAAGGCTGCGCCCAGTGCATGCAGTGCGCGCAAGGGCCAGAGTGAGAAAAATCGGAACAGCAAATGCATCAGGCAACGGTGGTCGGCAAACGGGTTACGGGCATCTGCCCGAGGCTCAAGACGGCCTTTTTTAGGTAGTGGCCTAGTTTAAGTGGCCGAAACTGCCGCGCCCGGCCTATAATTTGGCAGTCGCCGAGTTACAGAACAACTTGCAGGGCGACGTTAAATATATCTGCTAAAGCGTTCGCCGAGGCATCCCCAAGCCGGCAACGCGCCGACTAACCTGATGGAGTGCATTGACATGGCGAACGATTTCCTTTTCACATCCGAGTCCGTATCCGAAGGCCACCCCGACAAGGTC
>CAMBWM010000175.1 GCA_945871335.1 Polaromonas sp. YR568
CAAAAAACGATGGCGTTGGACTTGACGTACTTGGCGACCTTCCAGGCGAACAGCAGGTCTTGCAGTTGTGCCGGTGTGGGTTGCAGCTTGGTCACCACGGTGAGGTCGGCCAGCGTGATCTCGTGGTTGTCGGCGGTCTGCATCAAGAGGCCCGAGCCGACGCGCTTGACGTCCACCAGATTGCGCCCCTGCGCCCAGGCGCTCTCACCGCCGGCGGGCAAAGCGATCTCGAGAATACGCACATTGACCTTGCTCTTGAACACAGCCAGCGCTTCGGGCGTGAAGGCCGGGGCCATCAGCACCTCGACAAACTGCTTGGAGATTTCAAGCGCGGCTTTTTCGTCCAGCAGGCAGTTCAGCGCAATGATGCCGCCGAAGGCCGAGGTCGGGTCGGTCTTAAAGGCCTTGCTGTAGGCGTTAAGCGCGTCCACGCCCACGGCCACGCCACAGGGGTTGGCATGCTTGACGATGACGCAGGCGGTTTCGCCCAAGCGCGAGTCGAAGCTCTTGACGCATTCCCAGGCGGCGTCGGCGTCGGCGATGTTGTTGAACGAGAGTTCTTTGCCCTGCAACTGACGCGCCGTCACCAGCGAGCCTGTGGCCGGGTACAGGTCGCGGTAAAAAGCCGCCTGCTGGTGTGGGTTTTCGCCGTAACGCAAGTCTTGCAGCTTGACGAAGCGGCTGTTGGCCTGCGCCGGGAACACGCTATGGCTGCCGTCGGCCTGGATGCTGGAGAGGTAGTCGCTGATGGCGCCGTCGTACTGGCTGATGCGGTTGAACGCAGCGACTGACAGCGCGAACTTGGTGGCGTGCTTCAACTGGCCGTCGGCTTGGAGCTCGGCCAACACACCGGCGTATTGCGAAGCGTCTGTCAACACGCCCACATCTTTCCAGTTCTTGGCGGCCGAGCGCACCATGGCCGGACCGCCGATGTCGATGTTCTCAATCGCGTCTTCCAGCGTGCAACCTGGCTTGGCTACGGTGGCTTCAAAAGGGTAAAGGTTGACGACCAGCAAATCGATGGTGTCGATCTGGTGCGCCTTGAGCGCCGCCATGTGTTCGGGCACATCGCGCCGCGCCAGCAAGCCGCCATGAATTGTGGGATGCAATGTTTTAACGCGTCCATCCAGCATCTCGGGAAAGCCGGTGAGCTCGGCGACTTCGGTCACCGGCAGTCCCAGGTCGGCCAGCAGCTTGGCGGTGCCGCCGGTGGACAGCAGCTTGATGCCCAGTGCGTGCAGAGCCTGGGCAAATTCAACAATGCCGGTTTTGTCGGAGACGGAAATCAGGGCCTTCATGGCGGGTGCTGTGCTTATTTCAAAAGCTTGTGCGCCAGCAATTTTTTACGCAACGTGTTCCGGTTCAGGCCCAGCCACTCGGCTGCGCGCGACTGGTTTTGATCGGCCTGCTGCATCACGACTTCAAGCAGCGGTTTTTCAATCACGGTCACCATCATCTCGTACATGCCGGCGGGCTCTGTGCCATGCAGGTCTTTGAAATAGCCTTCTAGGCTGGCGCGCACGCATTCTTCAATTTGTTTTTTGCTCATGGGGAGACTCTCTCTTGTATTTGTGTGTCTTGGGCTTGCCCTGCAGTGGCAAGCGCGGCAGCAGGCATCCGCTCCATGCGGTCTTCCAGGCCATCGAAAAAATAGGCCACGGCTGCCAGCTGCGCTTCGCAGTTTTCGAGCAGGTTCATGTGCGCCCTGAAGTCCTCGCCGCCGGGCAAGGCTTTGACATACCAGCCAATATGTTTGCGTGCAGTGCGCACGCCAGAGAATTCACCATACAAGCTGTAATGATCTCTCAGGTGATCGAGCAGCAGGCGCTTGACCTCGGCGACCAGCGGCGGCGCCAGGTGCATACCGGTGTCTAAAAAGTGGCTGATCTCGCGAAATATCCAGGGCCGGCCTTGCGCGGCACGCCCGACCATCACGGCATCAGCGCCGGTGTAGGCCAGCACGTCACGGGCTTTTTCTGGCGAGTCGATATCACCATTGGCCACCACCGGGATGTACAGCGCAGCCTTGACGGCGGCGATCGTGTCGTACTCTGCCAGGCCTTTGTAGCCTTGCTCGCGGGTGCGGCCGTGCACGGCAATCATCTGCACGCCGGCGTCTTCAAAAGCGCAGGCCAGTCGCACGGCATTTTTGTTGGTTTCAGACCAGCCGGTGCGCATTTTCAGGGTGACCGGCACGCCCTGCGGCGCGCAAGCTGCCACCACGGCTTGCACAATCGCCAGCGCCAGCGGCTCGTCTTGCATCAGCGCAGAGCCGGCCCATTTATTGCAAACTTTTTTGGCCGGGCAGCCCATGTTGATGTCAATGATTTGTGCGCCACGCGCCACGTTGTAGGCGGCGGCCTCGGCCATCATGGCGGCATCGGTGCCGGCGATTTGCACGGCGATCGGCTCGACCTCGCCATCGTGGTTGGCGCGGCGCGAAGTTTTGAGCGTGTCCCACAGGTCGCGGCGCGAGGTGACCATCTCACTGACGGCATAAGCGGCGCCCAGTTTTTTGCACAGCGCGCGAAACGGCCTGTCGGTCACGCCTGCCATGGGCGCGACCAACACGCGGTTTGCCAAAACATAAGAGCCGATATTCATGAAAGCGCGTGGAAAGGGTGCGGGCGGAGGGTCAGAAAAATGCGAGGGGCCATTGTATATGCCTAAAATTTCAGCAGCCTTCTTTATACTCAGGCTCACATGCCCAACTGGATTGTCCAACTCACCGAGCTGCTGGCCCTGCCCGAATACGGCTTGAGCACGGTGTTTGTGGTTTCCTTCATCTCTGCGACCCTGCTGCCCATGGGCTCGGAGCCAGTGGTGTTTGGCCTGGTCAAGCTCAACCCTGAACTCTTCTGGCCGGCCATTCTGGTGGCCACCGCCGGCAACACGCTGGGCGGCGCGCTCGACTGGTGGATGGGCTATGGCGCGCACAAAGTGGTGGGTAAATACAAGCACTCCTCCCAACACAACCGGGCATTGCGCTGGCTGGAAAAGCTGGGCCCTAAAGCCTGCCTG
Organism: Polaromonas sp. YR568; assembly: GCA_945871335.1. Next base: position 3,022 of record CAMBWM010000175.1, read on the forward strand.
CTGGCCTGGTTGCCAGCCGTCGGCGACCCGCTGTGCGCCGTGGCCGGCTGGCTCAAGTTCCCCTTCTGGCCCTGCCTGGCTTACATGGCCATCGGCAAGTTTTGCCGCTACGTTCTGATGACGGGGGCGCTGGTCTGGGTATTTCCGGGCGGCTTTTCGTTTTAGGCTGTCGACGCGAAGGCCGATGAATCGCCGCGTTCTTCGCGCTTAAAACTTTTCGTGGGACAGCAGATAGCGCCACTGGCCCACGGGCAGGCTGCTCATGGCCACGCGGCCTATGCGTATGCGCTTCATCGACTCGACCTGCAAGCCCACACACTCGCAAAGGTAGGCGATCTGCCCGGGGCGCTCACCTTTGAGTGCAAAGCGAAGTCGCTTTTCACTTTGCCAGCTGACCTTGGCCGCGCCAAGCTGCTGGCCATTGAAGGTGAAGCCATGGTCGATGCGATTAAGCCGCTCCAGGCCACCGGCTTTGATGTCGCCACTGACCTCGACCAGCACCTCGTGCTCCATCAAAGCCGCGTCTTCGGTCAGCTTGCGCCCGATGCGCCAGTCCTGGCTGAAAATCACCAGCCCGCTGGCGCGCGGCGCCAAAGGCGTGAGCAGCTGCTGATCAGCAAAATGTTTTTTCAGGGGGCTCAAGCCTGAAATGTCTTCGCCCCACAAGCTCTGTGCTTGCAACAAATCGGTCGACCGCAAGGCACCTTGCGCCGCGCCCAGGCCGGCTTCGCTGCCTGCGGGCTTGTGCAGCAGCAAGGTCACCGGCACCACGCCCAGCAAACTCGCGTCGGGGCTGATCTCAATTTTTTGGTCTTGCACACGGTGCTGCGGCTCTTGCACCACCACACCGTCAACACGCACGAAACCGCCGGTGATGTACTGCTCTGCCTCTCGGCGCGAACAGGCCAGCATTTCAGCCAGGCGTTTGGCCAGGCGAACGGATTCTGTCATTCGGCAGGGTTCAGGAGCTGAACAGGAAGTTCATCACGTCGCCATCTTTAACGACGTACTCCTTGCCTTCGGCGCGCATCTTGCCCGCGTCTTTCGCGCCCTGCTCGCCTTTGAAGGCGATGAAGTCGTCATAGGCGATGGTCTGGGCGCGGATGTAGCCTTTTTCAAAGTCGGTGTGGATCACGCCGGCTGCCTGCGGGCCGGTGTCGCCCACATGGATGGTCCAAGCGCGCACTTCCTTGACGCCGGCCGTGAAGTAAGTCTGCAGGCCGAGCAGCTTGTAGGCGGCGCGGATCAGGCGGTTCAGACCGGGCTCGGTCTGGCCGAGTTCTTCGAGAAACATCTGTCGGTCTTCGTCGCTCATTTCACTCATCTCAGCCTCAAGCTTGGCGCTGATGGCCACCACCGGCGCATTTTGCGAAGCGGCGTAGGTCTTCAAGCGGTCCAGGAAAGGGTTGTTCTCGAAGCCATCTTCAGCCACGTTGGCGACGAACATCGCCGGCTTGGCGGTGATCAGGAAAAACTGCTGCAAAAGCGGTATTTCTTCCTTGCTGAAGTCGATGGTGCGCACCGGCTTGGCTTCATTGAGCGCGGCCTGGCATTTCTCCAAAATCGCTACCAGCTTGATGGACTCTTTATCACCCGAGCGCGCCAGCTTGGTGACGCGGTGCAGGGCTTTTTCCACTGCCGCCAGGTCCGCCAGGCAGAGCTCGGTCTGGATCACTTCGATGTCGGAGATCGGGTCCACCTTGCCGGCCACGTGGATCACGTTGTCGTCGACAAAGCAGCGCACCACGTTGACGATGGCGTCGGTCTCGCGGATGTGCGCCAGGAACTTGTTGCCCAAGCCCTCGCCAGTGCTGGCGCCGGCCACCAGGCCGGCAATATCGACAAACTCGACAATGGCGCGCTGCACTTTTTGCGGGCTGACGATGGCCGACAAGGCGTCGAGCCGCTCATCGGGCACCTCGACGATGCCGACGTTCGGCTCGATGGTGCAAAAGGGGTAGTTTTCCGCTGCAATGCCGGCTTTGGTCAGGGCGTTGAACAGGGTGGATTTACCAACGTTGGGCAAGCCCACGATGCCGCACTTCAAACTCATGAAAAATCCTTAGAAATCAAATCCCGGCAGGCCCGCCAGCGGGCTGCTCATTGGGGTGGCGATAATCGATTGTAGTGATGCTGATTTTGCGGCACGCGCCCTGCCCCT
>CAMBWM010000176.1 GCA_945871335.1 Polaromonas sp. YR568
CTGAAATGCAGGGTAAGTCGCTGCTGCCACTCCTATCGGGTCAGACTGATGCGCACACACACAAATCCTCTGTCGTTTGCGAATACCGCGATGCCATGGCTGGCCATGCGGACCACAGCCATGCCTCTATGGTGTTTGATGGTCGCTACAAGAGTATTTTCTACCACGGTCATGATCTGGCTGAGCTGTTTGACAGCCGGGAAGACCCGGAGGAATACGACAACCTCTGGCTGCACACCGGCAACGAGGCGCTGAAACTGGCGCAAATGCGCAGCCATATGAACGCCCTGATGGCTACGGTCGATGTGGGCCCACCCCGGTTTGTAAATTACTGATCACTTCGAGGCATACCAGCGCCATGGCCCAGCCCATCACCATCGAATCGGTCCGCCTGCGCCAGATCAACCTGCCGCCCAAGGTGGTGCGCACTGACGCCATCCAGTCCTTTGTGACGCAGGAAACCATTTTGCTGACGCTGCGCTGCAGTGACGGCGTGGAAGGCACGGGCTACGCCTACACCATCGGCACCGGCGGCTCATCGGTATTGGCTTTGTTGCGCGATCACCTGGCGCCGCGCCTGATCGGGCGCAACCCGCTGCATATTGAGGCGATCTGGAAGGATCTTTTTTTCCACACCCACGCCACGGCCGTCGGCGCCATCACCAGCCTGGCCCTGGCTTGTGTGGACACGGCCCTGTGGGACTGGCGTGCCCGCCACTTTGCTTTGCCCTTGTGGCAATTGCTGGGCGGCGCGCAAGCCAGCGTGCCGGTCTACACCACCGAAGGCGGCTGGCTGCACCTGAGCGCCGGCGAGCTTGTTGAGCAAACGCTGGCCGCGCAGGCCCAGGGGTTCAAGGGCGCCAAGATCAAGGTCGGCCGTCCGCATGTGAGCGAAGATGTGGCGCGCTTGTCGGCCGTGCGGCAGGCTGTGGGGCCGGCTTTTGAAATCATGACTGACGCCAACCAGGGCTTTGACCGGCCGCAGGTGCTGCGCCGCGCTGCGGCCTTTGAGGGGCTGGACCTGGCCTGGCTCGAAGAGCCGCTGCCGGCCGAAGATGTTTCGGGCCATCGCCAATTGCGGGCGCAAACCAGCATACCGGTGGCAGTCGGCGAATCCATGTACCACCTGAGCCAGTTCCGAGAATACCTGGAGCAGGGCGCATGCAGCATTGTTCAGCCCGACGTGGCACGCATTGGCGGCATCACGCCCTGGATCAAGGTGGCGCATCTGGCCGAAGGCTTTGACGTGCCGGTGTGTCCGCACTTTTTGATGGAGCTGCATGTGAGCCTGTGCGCTGCCGTGCCCAACGCTGCCTGGGTCGAATACATTCCACAACTTGACGATATCACCACCAGCCGCATCAAAGTCGAGGGCGGCCGCGCCCATGCGCCCGATACGTCGGGTTTGGGGATCGAGTGGGACTGGGGCGTGATTGCCAGTCGCCAGATAGCCGATATCAGTATTGCCAAACCCTAAACACAACGACCAAGGAAACACAGAATGAGACTTCAAGGCAAAACCGCACTCGTGACAGCCGCCGGCCAGGGCATCGGCAAGGCCAGCGTCCTGGCCATGGCCGCTGAGGGCGCGCAGGTCATCGCCACCGACCTCAACCCGAAACTGCTGGCCGCCTACGAAGGTGTGGCCAATGTGCGCACTGCCGTGCTCGATGTGCTGGACAAGTCGGCTATTCAAAGCCTGATTGCCACTTTGCCGCCGCTGCAGGTGCTGTTCAACTGCGCCGGCTTTGTGCACAACGGCAGCATCCAGCAGGCCAGCGATGAGGAGTGGGATTTTGCTTTCAATCTCAATGTGCGTGCGCAGTACTGGATGATCCAGGCCGTGCTGCCCGGTATGTTGGCGGGCGGGGGCGGCAGCATCATCAACATGGCCAGCGTGTGCAGCAGTCTTAAGGGCTTGCCGAACCGCTTTATCTATGGCACCAGCAAGGCGGCCGTGGTGGGGCTGACCAAATCGGTGGCCGCCGATTTTGTGAGCAAGGGCATTCGCTGCAACGCCATTGCCCCCGGCACCGTAGACACGCCTTCGCTGCAGGACCGCATCAACAGCTACGCCGACCCGGTGCAAGCACGCAAAGATTTCATCGCCCGCCAACCCATGGGCCGCCTGGCCCAGGCTCCTGAGATCGCGCCGATTGTGGTGTACCTGGCCAGCGACGAGTCGGTGTTCGCCAGCGGACAGATTTTTGCGGTGGACGGCGGGATGACAATTTAGGCGCTCATGGTGCGATGCAAAGTCATGAGTCTCCGGATGCGGGAGGATGACAGAAAATGCACCATCGTTCTGGAATCCTTCCCTTCTTTTACCTCTGTTAAAACCCTATGAACCAACTCGATCTCAAAGGCCGTCATGCCATCGTCACCGGCGGCGCGGCCGGTCTTGGCTTGGCCATCACACAGCGTTTTCTGGCTTCCGGCGCTGAAGTCACCTGGTGGGACCGCGATGCAATGGCCATGGCCGCGGCGCAGAAGGCGCTGGGCGCGCTGGCCGGCAAGGTGCAGACCGTCGTGGTCGATGTGAGCGAGCACGCCAGCGTTGTCGATGCTGTTCGGCAGACCGTGGCAAGCCGGCCGGTGGTCGATGCACTGGTTAACTGCGCCGGTATCACCGGGCCCAACGTCAAGGTCTGGGACTACCCGCCCGAGCAATGGCTGCAGGTGATGCAGGTCAACCTCAATGGCCTGTTTTACTGCTGCCGCGAAGTGGTGCCGCTGATGCGTACGCGCAATGCGGGTCGCATTGTGAATATTTCCTCGGTGGCCGGCAAAGACGGCAACCCGAACGCCAGCGCCTACAGCGCCAGCAAGGCGGCGGTGATTGCGCTGACCAAGTCGCTGGGCAAGGAACTCGCCGATACTGGCGTGCGTGTCAACTGCGTCACGCCCGCTGCCGTGAAGACGGCGATCTTTGACCAGATGTCGCCTGAGCACATTGCCTTCATGTTGTCGAAAATTCCGATGGGCCGCTTTGGCACCCCTGAAGAAGTCGCCGCCATGGTGGCCTGGCTGTGCACTGACGACTGCTCGTTTTCAACCGGCGCCGTCTTTGACCTGTCGGGCGGGCGCTCGACGTATTGAACGGCAGCCGTATTGCAGCCGTCCAGATTTTTTGTTAACCCCAAGAAAGAAGAGAAAGCATGAAACTCGTTCGTTATGGCAATCCCGGCAAGGAAAAACCGGGCCTGATCGATGCCGATGGCAAACTGCGTGACCTGAGCGGCATCATCAAAGACATCGACCCGACGCAGCTCGGTGACGCCGCACTGGCCAAATTGCGCAAGCTCAAAACGGCCAATTTGCCGCTCGTGCGTGGCAAGCCCCGCATGGGCTGCCCGGTCGCCGCTGTGCCAAAGTTCATCGCCATCGGCCTGAACTACGTAGACCACGCCGCCGAAGCTGGTTTGCCGATTCCGAAAGAGCCCATCATCTTCATGAAGGCCACCTCTTGTATCCAGGGTCCGGACGATGCTGTCATGCTGCCCAAGGGCTCGCTCAAGACCGACTGGGAAGTCGAGCTGGGCTTGGTCATCGGAACGCGTGCACGCTATGTGTCGCAAAAGGACGCGCTGAACTTTGTTGCCGGTTACTGCACCATCAACGACGTCAGCGAACGCGAGTTCCAGATCGAGCGCGGCGGCACCTGGGACAAGGGCAAGGGCTGCGACACCTTCGGCCCGATCGGTCCCTGGCTGGTCACGCGCGACGAAGTGCCCAACCCGCAAAAGCTCGCCATGTGGCTCGAAGTCAACGGTAAGCGCGTACAAAACGGCTCGACCAAGACCATGATCTTCAGCGTGGCGAAGATCGTCAGCTATGTCAGCCAGTTCATGACGCTTGAGCCGGGTGACGTGATCTGCACCGGTACGCCACCCGGCGTGGGCCTGGGCATGAAGCCGCCTGTCTACCTGAAAAAAGGCGACGTGATGCGCGTGGGCATCGAGTGCCTGGGCGAGCAGCAGCAAACTGTGGTGCCCTTCAAGCTCTGAGCTTGACCGCTGTGCAGTGCCAAGGCCCGCCCAGTGCGGGCCTTTTTTATGGGCGCTCCAAAACTCTGGCTTCCAATAGGGGCAAGCAGCTTGACGGCTGTAAGCAATTGAATGCAAAATAGAACGATCGTTCTTTTCTGCTTGCCATGCCTGTCATTTCCTTGCACTTCACATCTGTTCCTTCGCCACTTGAAGCCGCCAGCCGCGGCCAGCACAAGGGCCAGCAAACCAAAGCCGCCATCATTGACGCCGCGCTGGGCTTGGCCACGCAGATCGGGCTGGAGGGCCTGAGCATTGGCGCGGTGGCCGAGGTCATGCGCATGAGCAAGTCGGGGGTGTTTGCGCACTTCGGCTCGCGGGAAGAGTTGCAGATATCGGTGGTGCGCGAGTACTACCGGCGTTTTGAAGATGAAGTTTTCAGACCCGCATTGGCCCAGCCGCGCGGCCTGCCGCGGGTGCGTGCGCTGTTTGCCAACTGGATGAAACGGGTTGCTGTCGAGCTGCAGTCGGGTTGCATCTTCATCAGTGGTGCAGTTGAGTTTGACGACCGCAGCGGGCCGGTGCGTGATGCGCTGGCTTCGTCGGTGCAAACCTGGTTGACGGCGTTGTACCGCGCCGTCGAGCAGGCACGCGAAGCCGGCCACCTGCGCGCCGATGCTCAAGAGCAGCAGATTGCTTTTGAAATACACGCCATCATTTTGGCCTTGCACTACGAGGCGCGCTTTCTCAAGACGCCTGGCTCGATGGCGCGCGCCGAGCAGGCTTTTGAAGGTATTTTGGCGCGCTATGGCAGCCCGTCGCCAGCCGTCGCCAGCCGCAAGCGCTGACACATTTTCTAGTTTACGAACCCATTTTTTTCAGGGAGATTTTCATGGCTCAGTACACCCCGCCCTTGCGCGACATGCAGTTTGTGTTGCACGAAGTCCTCAAAGTCACCGACGACTACAAACACCTGCCGCAGCATGCTGAAGTCGATGCCGACACCATCAACGCGGTGCTTGAAGAGGCCGGCAAGTTCGCTGCCGAGGTCACCTTTCCATTGAACATCAGTGGCGACGCCGAAGGTTGCACGCTGGACAAAACCACGCATGAAGTGCGCACGCCCAAGGGCTTCAAAGAGGCTTATGCCAAATACATCGAAGGCGGTTGGGC
>CAMBWM010000177.1 GCA_945871335.1 Polaromonas sp. YR568
CAGCAGCGATGCATTGGTTGTGAGTGTGATGTCCAAGGGCTGCCCACCCGGCGTCTGGATTTTGGCCAACATCCCGATCAGCACTTCCAGGTGCTTGCGCAGCAGCGGCTCGCCACCCGTCAGGCGGATTTTCTCGACGCCGTGGGCGATAAACACCTTGGTCAGGCGGGTGATTTCTTCAAAGCTCAGCAGCGAGCTTTGCGGCAAAAATGCGTAGTCCTTGTCAAATACCTCGCGCGGCATGCAGTAGCTGCAGCGGAAGTTGCAGCGATCCGTCACGCTGATGCGCAGGTCTCGAAGTGGCCTGGCCAGGGTGTCGGCCAACAGGCCTGTGGGCGCGACCATTTCGGCCGGAACCAGAGGCACACGGCTGGCGTAGCGAATATCGGCAATGGGGATGATTTTGTCTGTCATGCATGTCTCAATGGACTGAATTTACCTCATTGCGCAGCATTGGCCACGTCCAGGGCTGTCGATAAGCGTCCCAGGCTTCGCCCCTCAGCGCCTTCCGAGGGAATAAGCAACCCGCTGCAAGATGCTTGGGGTGTATTGGCGATGTAATTCAGTTGCATAAGTCTATTTTGCGCCCTTCGCATGCCTCAAGCCTGAATCTGCTGGCCAACTGCTACGCTGAAAAAAGCATCGTATTTGCAAAGTATTACCATGGCGGGCAACATCTTTCAGCCATGGCAGTCTGCGCCTGGCCAACTTTTCACCCTAACCGTCTTTTTAGTCACATGAAAACCATTCAATCTTTCAAAGCCCGTAGCGGCGCAGCTTTTGGTGCTCCTCTTCCAGCCTCCACCGAAGCCCAGGTCGATGCCGCCGCCGAGGCTGCAGCTGCCGCATTTGGCGACTGGTCTGCCAGCGCCGGCAGCGTGCGTGCAGCCTTGCTGCGCGGCCTGGCGAGCGCCCTAGAAGCTGATCGCGAAGGCCTGGTCCCGCTGGCCGACGAAGAAACTGCCCTGAGCCCCGTGCGCCTGAATGGTGAGCTGGACCGCACGACTTTTCAGCTGCGCCGCTTTGCGGACATGGCCGAACGTGGTGAGGTCTTCAAGTTCACCGATGACCCGGCCGTGGCCGGCGGCCCGCCAGTTGGCCACCCGGCCATGGTGCGTGTGCGCGTGCCCCTGGGCCCGGTGGCCATGTTCTCGGCCAGCAATTTCCCGTTTGCCTTTTCTGTGCTCGGCGGCGACACAGCCTCCGCGCTGGCTGCCGGTTGCCCGGTCGTCATCAAGGCGCATTCGGGTCATCTGCATTTGTCGAACCGCGTGTTTGGTTTGATCCAGCAAGTGCTTAAGGCGCAGGATTTGCCGGCAGGCCTGATCGGCATGATCCAGGGTGGTGGCTCAGACGTCGGCGTGCGCCTGGTGCAGCACCCGGCAATCGCCGCAGGCGCTTTCACCGGCTCAACCCGTGGCGGTGCTGCCTTGCAAGCTGTTGCCAATGCGCGGCCGCGGCCCATTCCGTTTTACGGCGAACTCGGTTCGATCAACCCTGTGGTGGCGCTGCCTGGCGTCCTGGCAGCACGCGGCGCTGAACTGGCGAGCACACTCGCCAGCTCGATCTCACTCGGTTGCGGGCAGTTTTGCACCAGCCCCGGCGTGATTGTGCTGCTCAAGGATGCCGCCAGCGATGCCTTTGTGGCGAGTTTGCTCACCGCCCTGGCTGCGCAAAAGCCGCACGCCATGCTGACCCCCGCCATGCGCAGCGCCTTTGACGCAGGTGTGGCTCACATGATCAAGGCCGGCGTCAAGGCGCTGCTGCATGAAGAAGGCACTCCAGAGGCGCCGCGCCCCTTTCTGGCAGAGGTCTCGGCTCAGGCGTTCATTGCCAAGACGGCCTTGCACGACGAGGTTTTCGGTCCATCCAGCCTGATTGTGCGAGCCGACAACGCCACCCAGGTTCTAGATGTCCTGCGCGCTGTGGCCGGTAGCCTGACAGTGACGATTTGGGGGGCAGACACCGACAACGCAGAAGCACGCCTTTTGGTGCGCCAGGCCACCCAGGTCGCCGGGCGGGTGCTGTTTGCCGGCGTGCCAACCGGCGTGGCTGTGACGGCCGCTCAGCAACATGGTGGCCCATGGCCGTCGTCCACACAAGCCATGACCACCTCGGTCGGCGATGCCGCCATAGACCGCTTTTTGCGCCCGGTCGCCCTGCAAGACGCACCGGCCTGGTTGCTACAGCGCCAAGGCCAGCCCTGCTGAGCGGCTGAAGCCATCAAGTACCAGATTGCAGACTTGCCCCATGCCGTGAAACAGGGGGCAAGTACTGACTGGTTTATTGCGATTTGATACCGGCCGTCTTGATGACCTTGGTCCAGAGTATTTCTTCACTCTTGACGAATTCGGTGTAGTGCTTGGAGCCTTGGGTGGGCACCACAAAACCGTTGGATTCCATACGCTGCTTGATGGCTGGAGAAAGCATGGCCTGTGACATTGCGGCTTCGAGTTTGTCAGTCACGGCTTGCGGCACGCCCTTGGGCACAGACAAGCCCGACCATGACAGCGCTTCAAAGCCTTTGTAGCCAGACTCCGCAACGGTGGGCACGTCCGGGTAAAGCGGGTTGCGCTGGGCACTGCTAACAGCCAGAGCCCTTAACTTGCCGGCCTTGACGTGCTGCAAAGCAACGTCTTGGTTGATGAACATCAGCTTGATGGTGCCGCCCAGCATGTCCGTCATCATCGGGCCGCCGCCCCGGTAAGGAATACCCAGCATGAAGATACCAGCGGTCTGCTTGAACTGCTCCATAGCCATATGACCTGAGGCTGCGGGCGTGTAACCGTAGTCCAATTTGCCGGGGTTTTTCTTGGCGAAGTCGACCAGGTCCTTCAGTGTCTTGAAGGGCGTTTCCGGATACACCACCAGCACATTCGGGCCGGAGTGAATTTGAGAGATGTGGACGAAGTCGGTGTTGGAGTTGTACTTGGGCTTCGGATCCAATCCATGGGCCACGGCGTTTTGGCCCACGCCGGTCATCACGATCGTGTAACCGTCTGGTGTTGCTTTGAGGGCGCGCTCGGTACCGATCACGCCGCCGGCGCCACCGATGTTTTCGACCACAAAGGGCTGTTTGAGTATCTTGCCGAGTTCTTCGGCAGCCATGCGACCCATGATGTCGCTGGTACCACCCGGCGGAAATGGCACGATGAACTTGACCGGCTTGTTCGGGTAGTCGGACTGGGCCAGTACGGACAGCGGCAGTGCAGCACCAAGGCTTGCAATCACGGAGAGACTGATGAGGGTTCTGCGAATCATGAAATGTCTCCTTAAAATTAAATTAACCCATGTCAGGCACGATGAACAATCAGCTGGCGAGCTGACGCATCACGCTGATCAGGTCTGACTTGCCCTCGAAACCAATGCCTGGCAACGGCGGCAGGTTGACATGGCCATTTTGCACTTTGACGCCATCGGGAAAACCCCCAAAGGGCTGGAACAGGTCCGGGTAACTTTCGTTGCCGCCCAGTCCCAGGCCGGCGGCAATGGCCAGTGACATTTGGTGGCCGCCGTGTGGAATACAGCGCGTCGGTGACCAGCCGTTGTCCTTGAGCATGTCCAGCGTGCGCAGGTACTCCACCAGTCCGTAGCTCAGGGCGCAGTCAAACTGCAACCAATCGCGGTCGGGGCGCATGCCGCCGTGGCGGATCAGGTTGCGGGCGTCCTGCATCGAGAACAGGTTTTCCCCGGTGGCCATAGGGCCTTGGTAGACCTCGCCGAGTTTGGCTTGCAGCTCGTAGTCAAGCGGGTCGCCGGCTTCCTCGTACCAGAACAGCGGGTATTGCGACATTGCGCGGCCGTAGGCAATGGCCGTGGGCAGGTCAAAGCGGCCATTGGCGTCCACCGCCAGATGCTGGCCGGGACCGAGGATCTTGAGCACCGATTCGATGCGCTCGCAATCATTGGCCAGCGAGGCGCCGCCGATCTTCATCTTGACCACCGAGTAGCCGCGTTCGAGGTAACTGGTCATCTCACGTTGCAACTGCTCAATGCCTTTGCCGGGGTAGTAATAACCACCGGCCGCGTAAACAAAAACACGCGGGTTGGGCGTGCCCTTGCCGTAGCGTTCGGCCAGCAATTGAAAGAGAGGTTTGCTTTCGATCTTGGCCACAGCGTCCCACACCGCCATGTCGATAGTGCCAACAGCCACAGAGCGCTCGCCGTGACCGCCCGGTTTTTCGTTGGTCATCATGTGGGCCCAGATCTTATGCGGGTCCAGGTTGTCGCCGCTGTCGCTCAACAAGGACTCTGACGTCGCCTCAAGCAGGCGCGGTAAAAAGCGTTCGCGTATCAGCCCACCCTGGCCGTAGCGGCCGTTGGAATTGAAGCCGTAGCCCACCACCGGCTTGCCGTCCCGGATCACGTCCGTTACCACCGCCACCAGGCTGAGGGTCATCTTCGAGAAGTCGATGTATGCATTGCGGATGTCCGACTTGATCGGGAGCGTGGATTCAAGGATATTGACGATTTTCATGGGGCAGGGTGGAGGGAGAAAAAAGAAAGCGTTCAGCGCGGCAGGGAGGCGCGCGGTGATCTTGTCACAGGGGCTGAAAAAAACCACCCTCACTGGCGGTGGGGTGGTTTTTTATGAGCCCGCCGGTTCGGGCCAGCGCTGTTTAACCGCCGTGGAACTTCATCATCAATGGCACGATGAGCAGGGCCACGATGTTGATGATCTTGATCAGCGGGTTCACAGCCGGGCCGGCGGTGTCTTTGTAGGGGTCGCCCACGGTGTCGCCGGTGACGGCGGCTTTGTGTGCTTCTGAGCCTTTGCCGCCGTGGTTACCGTCTTCAATGTACTTTTTGGCGTTGTCCCAGGCACCGCCGCCGGTGCACATGGAAATGGCGACAAACAGGCCGGTGACGATGGTGCCCATCAGCAGGCCGCCCAATGCTTTGGGGCCAAGCAGCAGGCCAACCAGAATCGGCACCACCACGGGCAGCAGCGACGGAATGATCATTTCCTTGATGGCGGAGGTGGTCAGCATGTCTACCGCAGCGCTGTAGTCAGGCTTGCGTTTGCCGGCCATGATCTCACCGTCAGCAAACTGGCGGCGCACTTCCACCACGACTGAGCCCGCAGCGCGGCCCACGGCTTCCATGGCCATGGCGCCGAACAGGTAGGGAATCAAACCGCCTATAAACAAGCCGACGAT
>CAMBWM010000178.1 GCA_945871335.1 Polaromonas sp. YR568
GTTTGTCAAAGCACTTTGAAGTTCAAGCCAACCAGGCCGACACGGTCTGGTCCAAGGCCGAGTTGATTGAGCGCTTGCAGGGCAAGCAGGCGGCTTTCACTACCGGCGGTGACCCGATCGACGCTGAGGTACTGGCGGCTTGCCCGGAGTTGAAGATCTGCGCCAACATGGCGGTGGGTTACAACAATTTTGACATTGGCGCGATGACGGCGGCCGGCGTGCTGGCCACCAACGCACCAGACGTGTTAACTGAAACCACCGCTGACTTCGGCTTTGCCCTGATGATGGCCACGGCGCGCCGCATCACCGAGAGCGAACACTTTTTACGCGCCGGCCAGTGGACCAAATGGAGCTTTGACATGTTTGCCGGCGCCGACATTCATGGCGCCACGCTGGGTATTCTCGGCATGGGCCGCATCGGCCAGGGTATTGCCAAACGCGGTGCCCACGGCTTTGGCATGAAGGTCATCTACCACAACCGCTCGCGCCTTGACGCCGCGTTGGAAGGCGAGTGCAAGGCGCACTATGTCAGCAAAGAAGAGCTTCTCAAGTCGGCAGACCACCTGGTGCTGGTGCTGCCTTATTCGGCGGCTTCACACCACATCATTGGAGCGGCTGAATTGGCCTTGATGAAGCCTACAGCCACGCTGGTCAACATTGCGCGCGGTGGCATCGTGGACGACGCGGCGCTGGCCGTGGCGCTGAAAAACCGAACCATCGCTGCAGCCGGCCTGGACGTGTTTGAAGGCGAACCGCTGCTGCACCCCGGCCTGCTGGACGTGCCCAACGTGGTGCTGACGCCGCACATCGCCAGCGCCAGCATCCCGACCCGGCTGGCCATGGCTAATCTGGCAGCCGACAACTTGATCGCCTTTGTCAGTGGCAAGCCACCGCCTACGCCGCTCAACCCAGCGGTGTTGGCCCGGCCTTAACGTCCATAAATTTGATGTCAGACTTTTTTCTTTGGTCTTTGTTAGGGTTGGCGCTGGCCAGCGTGATGTTGCTTTTGACCTTGCTGATGTCGGCCCGCTCGCGCACCAGCAGCGACCCCCAGCTGCAAGCAGAGTTGGCGCGCCTGGCTGCAGCCAATGAGCGGCTTGAGCGCGAACTGCGCAACGAAGTACAAACCAGTGCCCGCGATACCCGCACCGAGCTCACACAAGGTTTGTCAATTTTTCAGCAGGCCTTGCTGGCGCAGTCGGGCGATGTGGCGCGCACCCAGAACACGCAAATTGACGCCTTCGGTCAGCAGCTGGCGCTGCTGCAAAAAAACCTGTCAGATACCTTGAGCTTGCAACTGTCGGGACTGAGTGAATCGAACGCTCGCCGCATGGCTGAAGTACGCCAAACACTCGAAGCACAGCTGGCGCAACTGCAAGCCAGCAACGCCGCCAAGCTCGATGAGATGCGTGCCACTGTCGACGAAAAACTGCAGGCCACTTTGGAAACCCGGCTGGGTGAAAGCTTCAAGCAAGTGGCTGACCGGCTCGAACAGGTGCACAAAGGCCTGGGAGAAATGCAAACCCTGGCGCAGGGCGTGGGCGACCTCAAGCACTTGCTGACCAACGTCAAGACGCGCGGTATTTTTGGCGAAGCGCAACTCGCCGCCTTGCTCGAGCAGGTCTTCACCGTGGACCAGTACGCCGCGCAAATTGCCACCCGTCCGGGCGGCAAGAGTGTGGTTGATTTCGCCATCAAGCTGCCCGGGCGCAGTGACTCGGGTGAGCCGCTCTGGCTGCCGATTGACGCTAAGTTTCCAAACGAAGACTACGAGCGCCTGCTCGACGCCCAGCAGCGCGCCGATGCACCCGCCGCTGAAGTGGCCGGTAAGGCGCTGGAACTGCGCATCCGGCTCGAAGCGAAATCCATCGGCGACAAATACATTGAGCCGCCGTACACCACCGACTTTGCTATTTTGTTTTTGCCGACCGAGGGGCTGTACGCCGAAGTGTTGCGCCGCCCAGGTTTGATGGAGTCTTTGCAGCGCGATCACCGCGTGGTGCTGGCTGGCCCTACCACTTTGTTGGCCATGCTCAATTCGCTGCAAATGGGTTTCAGGACACTGGCGCTGGAAAAGCGCAGCAGCGAAGTCTGGCAGGTGCTGGGTGCCGTTAAAACCGAGTTCGGCAAGTTCGGCGAGGTGCTGGCCAAGGTCAAGTCGCAAACTGAAACTGTGCTCAACACCCTGAACAGCGCCGAGCAGCGCAGCCGTGTCATGGGCAAGGCCCTGCGCCTGGTCGAGGCTCTGCCTGAGACAGAGTCCGCTCGCCTGATTCCCCTCACACCACTGGACTCTGACCTTGATTAAGCCCGCCAACCAGGAGCATCGCCGCGCGATGCATTCATGAGCCCTGAACTCGCGCGCATCATCTTGGCGCAAATTTGTCTGCATGCCTGCATGGCCGGCACCCGCATGGCCGCGCCTTTGCTGGCCTTGCGTGAAGGTTACAGCCCGGCGGCCGTGGGTGTTTTGCTGGCGCTGTTTGCACTCACCCAGGTTTTTTTGTCATTGCCTTCAGGCCGTTACGCTGACCGCCACGGGCTCAAGCGGCCGGTGGGTTTTAGCGTCATTGCGTCGGTGATTGGCGCCGGTGCTGCGGTGGCTTTCCCGGTGTTTCCGGTGCTGTGCCTGGCTGCCTTGCTGACCGGGGGCGCCACTGGTAGCTCGGTGATTGCCTTGCAGCGCCACGTCGGCCGGGCGGCCAACGGTGCGCTGGAGCTGCGCAAAGTATTTGGCTGGTTGTCGATTGGCCCGGCCCTGTCCAATTTCATTGGCCCTTTTTCGGCTGGTCTCTTGATCGACCACTTCGGCCCCAGTCCCGGGAGTCTGCCGGGTTACCGCGCCGCCTTTTTGGTCCTGGCCCTGATGCCGCTGCTGAGTTGGTGGCTGCTCAGGCGCGTGGAGGAATTGCCCCCCATCATTGCTGCGCCTGGAAGCCCGGTGCCCAAGGCATGGGACTTGATGTTGAGCCCTGATTTCCGGCGGCTCATGTTGGTCAACTGGCTCTTGTCTTCCTGCTGGGATGTGCACACCTTTGTGGTGCCGGTACTGGGTTTTGAGCGGGGCATACCTGCCTCTGTGATCGGCACGATTCTGGGAGCCTTCGCGATCGCGGCGGCGGCCGTGCGCGTCGTGCTGCCCTTGATCGCCAACCGTATCCGTGAATGGGCTTTGCTGTGTGCTGCCATGCTGGTCACTGCGCTGATATTCGGCCTGTACCCTTTGATGTCAAATGCCTGGACCATGGGTATCTGTTCAGTCTTGCTCGGCTTGGCTCTAGGCATTGTGCAACCCATGGTCATGAGTTTGCTGCACCAGTTGACGCCCGATACCCGCCACGGTGAAGCTTTGGGTTTGCGCATGATGGCTATCAACGCATCCAGTGTGGTTATGCCGGTGCTGTTTGGCACGGCCGGTGCAGTTATCGGCATTGCCGGCGTGTTCTGGTTTGCCGGTGCAGCGGTCGGCAGTGGTGCGCGCGCCGCCTGGCGACTGCGTGAGAGTTTGCCTCTGGTCAGCCACTCAAAATAAGGCGCTGCCCGGGTTCAGGGCGAGAGCGCATAGAACTTGCAGATCGCGTCCCAGGCCTCTTGCGGCTCGTCTACATAAGTGAGCAAGTCCAGGTCTTCGGGTGAAATCGCACCTTCTTCGACCAGCACCTCGAGGTTAAACAAACGCTTCCAGTAGCTGCTGCCAAACAGCACAATCGGTACCGGCTTGGCTTTGCGAGTTTGCACCAGCGTGATGACTTCAAATAATTCGTCGAGCGTGCCAAAGCCGCCCGGAAAAGCCACCAGCGCTTTGGCGCGCATCATGAAATGCATCTTGCGCAGCGCAAAGTAATGGAACTTGAAGTTCAGCGAAGGCGATACATAGGGGTTAGAGCTTTGCTCGTGTGGCAAGGCGATGTTCAAACCGACATTGGGCATGCCCATCTCATGCGCTCCCCGGTTAGCTGCCTCCATGATGCCCGGGCCGCCGCCGGTACAAATGTGCAACTGCTCTTTTGCTGGCCGGGCCTGGCTGTAGGTGGCTACCAGCCGGCTGAACAGCCTGGCCTGGTTGTAGTAACCGGCATTACGCACCTGCCGCTGGGCCACAGCCAAGGCTGCGGCATCGCTTCCGGCCTTGGCGGCAGTCAGCGCCTTTTCAGCCTCTTCGGGCGGCGCAAAACGGGCGCTGCCAAACACCACGATCGTGTTTTCAATGCCCTGGGCATGTTGGCCTACCTCAGGCTTCAGCATTTCAAGCTGCATGCGCAGGCCCCGGGTTTCGCGGCGCAGCAAAAACTCGGGGTCGGCAAAGGCCAGCCGGTAGGCATCCGGGTGCAGGGTGTAGCCCTGGTTGGAGTGCGACTCGAGTTCCGCCCAAGCGTCAGCCAGGCGACTTTCGGAAAGGTCTTGTGTGGATTTCATGGCGTCATTGTGAACGAGCCCGGACCGGCGCACCATGAAAAAAGGCCCGCTGAATTCTCAGAGGGCCTTTTTTGCAAAGTCGTCTCAAGCCAAGGGCCCGAGCGACGTGCGTTCAGGGAATTAGACGCGCTTGCGGTACTCGCCGGTGCGGGTGTCGATCTCGACCACATCACCCTGGGCCACAAAAATTGGCACACCGATTTCAAAGCCGGTAGCGATTTTGGCTGGCTTGAGCACCTTGCCGGATGTGTCACCCTTGACGGCCGGTTCGGTCCAAGTGATTTCGCGCTGCACGCTGGTCGGCACTTCAACAGAGATGGCCTTGCCGTCGTAGAACACCACTTCGAGCTCCATACCGTCTTGCAGGTAGTTCAACGAGTCACCCATGTTTTCGGCTTCGACTTCGTACTGGTTGTAGTCCGCGTCCATGCAGATGTACATCGGATCGGCAAAGTAGGAGTAGGTGCAGTCTTTTTTGTCCAGAATGACTTGGTCAATCTTGTCGTCGGCCTTGAAGACGTTTTCTGTGCCGAAGCTGCCAATCAGGCTTTTGAGCTTCATGCGTACGGTGGCAGAGTTACGGCCGCCGCGGCTGTATTCGGTTTTCAGCACGACCATCGGGTCCTTGCCGTGCATGATGACGTTTCCGGCGCGGATTTCTTGAGCGATTTTCATAAAAATGTGAAGTTAGGGCCGCAGCGGGCGATGCTTGAG
>CAMBWM010000179.1 GCA_945871335.1 Polaromonas sp. YR568
CAAGGCCAGGACCCCCGCAAGTGCACCAAAACCAACTGCTTTGACAAATAAAATGGAGACGATCACAGGGTGGAATGAACGGCAAACAGCGATAAAAACGCGCGCACCTGCTGCAAGCCAACCAGGGGATAAATTACGCGCAGCCATGACCGACAGTGGAAGCGACAAAAGCACACCAACAACCGTTGCGATGACCGCAATTTGTATTGTCTCGAGCATGCCAGTAGTGATCAAATCGAGCTTGTCGGCAGCCAAGTTAGGCGGAAACATTCGGCCAAACAGTTTGGCCGCTTGTGGCATGCCGCTAACGATGCGATCCCAAGAGACATTGACTTGACCAGCGGCGTAAAGCACATACAGCCCCAAGCCAATCCAGGCCAATCGGCTGGGCCAATGCACTAAAAATGCCGCAGGACGTGCCCTTAAGCCAACAGCCGTATGACTCACGCCTGCCAGTCCTCACCACCGTAAATTTCATTCAGGTGTGTGTCTTGCAATGCGTCTGGTGGGCCGTCAAAAACTACCTGACCTGCCGACATGCCAATGATGCGAGAAGCAAAGCGACGGGCCAAGTCCACGTTGTGAATATTGACGATGACGGGAACTTCGCGCTCCCTAGAAACTTGATCCAGTAACTCCATGATCTCAACAGAGGTTTTAGGATCAAGCGATGAGGTCGGCTCGTCTGCAAGGATTAGGCTAGGCTCTTGCATTAGGGCTCGCGCAATACCTACCCGCTGGCGTTGCCCACCCGACAAAGCATCCGCTCGGCGCGAAGCAAACTCTTGCGACAAACCAACAGAATCAATAAGGTCAAAAGCCCGAGTAATGTCTTGATCCGAAAACTTGCGTAGCAATGGACGCCAGATCGGAAGCCTACCTAATTTTCCGCAAAGCACGTTTTCAATCACGGTCAGTCTCTCAACCAAGTTGTATTCTTGAAATACCATGCCAATGTGGCAACGCGCCTCGCGCAGGGCTTTCCCTTTCAGCTGCGAAAGGTCTTCTCCCCTAAAGATAATATGTCCGGCAGTTGGGTCAACCAGCCTGTTGATGCAACGGATCAAAGTGGACTTGCCAGTACCAGATGGACCGATGATGGCAGTAACGCCAGAAGCATCAATTTCTAGGTTGATGTTTTTAAGTACTGGCTCGCCCGAACGATATTCCTTATACAGACCCGTGATTGACAACACTCCCCCACCTGCAGCACTCATATTTAAGGCTTTTTCTCGGCCCTGGCAGCAGCTGCCGCAGCTGCACGTTTGGCTGCGGCTTCGGCTTCGCGCTTGGATTCAGCCTCATAAGCAGCCTTGTTGTAAGGCGTTCCAGATTTTTCGGCTACATCCCGCACCACAGCCCAATCTTTAGCGTAGGAAATAGGCAGAAAACGGTCATCACCATTAAATTCTTTTTGCATGGGCTCCGTAAACCTAAAACTGTAGAAGCATTGTTGCAACTTAGTTGCTAATTCAGGTTTGAGGTCATGCGCGTAGGCAAAAGACGAAGTTGGGAAAGTCGCGCTACGGTAAATGACTCGGAAGTCCTCTTTTTTAACTGTACCGCGAGTAATCATGCGATCAAAAACGTCTGAAGCAACAGCAGCCATTTCATAGTCGCCAGATGCAACACCCAAAATAGACTTGTCGTGGCCGCCCGACATCATGGGCTTGTAGTCATTGTCTGGCGTCAGGCCCAGGCTAGGAAACAGTACCCTTGGTGCCAAATTGCCGGAGTTTGATGACGGTGAGGTATGAGCAACTTTTTTACCCTTGAGATCGCTAAGCTTTTGAAATGCACTGCCTGACTTGACGATGGCCAACAGGTTGTAGCCGCGCACTTCAGTGCCCACCCCCTTTGCGGCAAATGGAACTGCTCCGGCCATGTTGACCGCAAAGCCTGTTGGGCCAGTTGAAAAACCGGCAAAGTGTAATCTGCCAGAGCGCATAGCTTCAATTTCAGCAGCATTCGACTGCACAGGATAGTAAACAGTCTTTTTACCAACGCACTTTTCTAAGTGGTCTGTAAATGGTTTGAAAATATTGGCATAAACCGCTGGGTCTTCAACTGGTGTGTAAGCCCAAACCAATGTGGACGGATCACGGTGCCTGCTTTTATTCGCAGGCAGGTCTGCTACCAGATCGTTGTTAGCGTCGCAATAAGCAGTGTCCAACTGACCACGATTTGGACAAGCATCTTGCGCCAAGGAAAAACTGCTGAATGTAAGCAAAGCCGCTGGCAAAAGAACATAACGGGCGCTAGAAAAAGGTGCCTTAAGAATCATTGAAATGCCTCCGCAATTGTGAAGTGATGTTAGTAGGCCAAACATACATCCTAGCATTACAAAAGCGCCCCATTAACTATGGTTAGCCCCAAGCCAAGCGTCTAACTTTTCCAAAAACAAGCGCGAGCCCCGCGCCAAGCGTCTAACTTTCCCCCTGACAAATGACTAGAGTTTGCAGACTTGCCAAAAACCATTTCAGGGAAAATCCGGCGCGTCGATTTGCGGGTGCTAGAGTTGAAGCGTTCCGAAGGCGCCACTGTCGGTGGCACAGAATACACCGACGACACTAAAAGCTAAACGCCGTCATGGGGCGACCACTCAAGCGCTGTATCAAGCGGAAAAATGGGTCGCCTCAAATTCTTGAACACCAGGTCACCGTAGTCGGATGTGCAGACGCCCGCGCCCGCGCACTCGATGGTGGCAGCGGCAAGACGCCCTAAACCTGCACGCCAGTGAATACGGCTCTTCAGCACAATAAAGCGCTTCTGCATCGGGTCAATACCCACACTAAAAAGGGCGTTTGCGTCAAAGGGCTCAATGTGCCGGCTAATGAGAACCACCTCGATACGGCCTGTATCAATCACCACGGCTTGTCCCATATCCATAGACGCTCCCGGGCTCATAGGCCCCTTCGCCTTGAAGCGACCCAGTGAAATGGTTTTCACCGTGCCGTTTAGTGTCACCGCCTCGCTTATATGCGGCACTTGTGGCATGGGCAGCTTACCGCCTACGGACAAGCTCACCGCTGCGCCGACGCCCGCCTGAATGGCCGCCTGCACCGCGGCGGGATCGAATACGGCAAACACAGCGACGTTATCTAAGCCTTGGCGCATCACCTCGGCCAACACCGCCGTGGTATCCATGGTGCCACCTGACGCCGCATTGTCGTAATGATCAAGCAGCACGATGGGACCGGGGCCCTCGGGCTTTAAATCACGCGCCTTGCTGACTGATGTCGCCAACGGCTCCAGTTGATACAAAAACGCCTCGCGCTGTGACCACGCCATGGCCAGCAACTCATCGCGCCAACGCGCGGCTAGCGCGGGGTCGTTGTCCGTGACCACGACCGCACTGAGACCCGCCTGCGTGATGTCGGCATGTGGAAACCCTACGAACACACTCGCGCACAGCGCACCTTGCGCCTCCATCTCGCGGGCGCGCGCTTGCAAGCTTCGGTTAGGCTCATCGTCGCTGCCCTGACGCATCACGTGCGGAATCATCGGCGCCCTGCCCCACGCGGTGGTCGGCGTCACCTCAGCCTTCATCATGCGCATCAGGCTACGACCTGCCCTAAGCGCGGTGCCATGCATATCGATGTGCGGGTAAGTCTGATAACCCGCCACCGTATCCGCGAGCTCCACCATATCGGCGTGAATATTTGCGTGCATGTCATAGGCCACCGCTAGCGGCGTTTTGGGCGCTACCGCACGCACCCTGCGCAGCAACTCGCCCTCTCCGTCTTCATGGGTTTGGGTCACCATTGCACCGTGCAAATCTAAAAATATAGCGTCATAGGGTTGGCGCTCAAGCGCACCCACAATCTCGGCACACATCGCCTCAAAGGCCGCATCCTCAACCGGGCCACTTGGCTGGGCATGCGCGCAGACTGCGATATCGAAGGTGGCACCCGCCGCCTGCGCGACCTCAATAAATGCGCCAACGCCCGTCCCCGTTCCCGTATAAGCCGCTGCCGCTTGCTCTCCCTTGAGCAGCGCTTCTCCCGCACGCAAGGCAAAGCGGTCTAAGTCGGTGCGTACCGGTGAGAACGTATTGGTCTCATGATTCATCATCGCGATCAAAATGTGCATGGTCTGACTCACAAAAAAATTGACATCCTGACGTTTTATCACCCAAGGGTGCCATTTGGCCAATCAATCCTAAACAACCCTGACCTTCAGGCGACACACATGGTCTAGCCGCCCAGCCCCCGCTCGCCATAGTATGGCGGAAATCGAATCCAGATGTTTTCGACCGAAGCCAGCAAGGGCAAGCCAGTTAGGAGGAACCCCAGAGATGAAACCCGAGACGTTTGAAGGCACCAATGTGGGTGAGTTACTCATCACGGCCATTCAGCGCGGCCTTCGCCACGGCGACACCACTGCCGCGCTGCCGGTAAACAGACCTGAGGCATTTTTTGTGATTGCGGCAGGCTATCTCCTCGGTCTGCGGGAGCTGTGGATGAACCCCATCGCATCAGCAGACGACCACCTCTACCAAGTCAATGACGTGGACGTGAAGCTATTGGCGGTTGACCCAGCAAGCTTTGGTGACCGCGCCTAGACCTTGCGCGAAAAGGCAGACCGGCCACTCCAGATAATGGGCTTGGGGCCCCTCGGTGCCCACGTCGACTTGTTGGCCGCCATGTCGCAACAAACGCCACAGAAGTTGCGCTCCCTAGGCCGCAGTGATGACGAATGCGTGCTCGTGTACACCGGCGGTATCACGAAAGCCTGAGCAACGTAACCCCTGCGGATGTGTACTTTGGCAGGGGTGAATCGATACTTGAGGAAAGGAGAAGGATCAAAGAAAAGACAAAAGAGAACAACGACCTTGTAGTACTTACATTTGCCGTATTAATTCACCGTGGGACCTTGTTCCACTTGAAGAGCATTCAAAGTTTTTCGGTTTCCCCAGCATTAGGTTGCCATTTCATCAAGCGCCGCTCAATTTTGCCGACCAAGTGGTCCAAAAGCAGCGCAAAGCTGGTCAGCACCAAGATGCCCGCCATCACAGTGTTGATGTCAAACATGCCTTCAGCTTGCAAAATCAGGTAACCAACTCCTTGACTGGAGCCCAGATATTCGCCCACC
>CAMBWM010000180.1 GCA_945871335.1 Polaromonas sp. YR568
CCACACGACGACACCAGCTTTTTGCGCGTGGTGAACTTTCCGCCGCGCGGTATCGGTGCGCGCAGCATCGAGCAGTTGCAGGACATAGCCCGCGCCGCCGGCTGCTCCATGAGCGACGCGGTCAGCGCCGTCAGCGGCAAAGCCGGCGCCAACTTAGGCGCTTTTGTCGCCAAGCTCGATGTGCTGCGCGAGCAGACCAGCGGCTTGACCCTGCGCGAAATCATCGAACTGGTGCTGCAGCACAGCGGGCTGCTAGAGCATTACCGGCTTGAAAAAGAAGGCCAGGACCGGCTGGAGAACTTGGGCGAGCTGGTCAACGCCGCCGAGTCTTTTGTCAGTCAGGAGGGCTTTGGCCGCGACGCTGTGGCCTTGCCAGTGGACGAGCATGGCTACCCCGTCGGGCAGTCACCGGTCAGCCAGGGGCTGGATCCGAACGCGCCACTGCTCGACACGCCGCTGGCACCCGATGCCGAAACCGGCGAAACCCTGTCGCCACTGGCCGCCTTTTTGACGCATGCCGCGCTGGAGTCCGGCGACAACCAGGCTCAGGCCGGCCAAGACGCAGTGCAGTTGATGACGGTGCATTCGTCCAAGGGCCTGGAGTTCGACTGCGTCTTCATCACCGGCATGGAAGAAGGCCTTTTCCCGCACGAAAACGCCATGAGTGACCGTGATGGCCTGGAAGAAGAGCGCCGCCTCATGTACGTGGCGATCACGCGCGCGCGCCAGCGCCTGTACCTGAGCCACTCGCAAACGCGCATGCTGCACGGCCAAACGCGCTACCACCTGAAAAGCCGCTTTTTTGACGAGCTGCCCGAGGCTGCGCTGAAATGGATCACGCCAAAAAATCAAGGCTTCGGCGCAGGCTTTGGTGGTGTGGGCAGTGCGGGCGGGCGCAGCGACTGGGCTGCCAACGCGTATGCCGCACGCGCCAAGACGGCCGGTGGCGTTGATCGTTTTGCCAACCCGCCTGTGCCGCCGCAAAAAAATGCACCTGCACACGGGCTCATGGTGGGCGACGAAGTCTTTCACGCCAAGTTTGGCGAGGGCCGCGTGCAGATGCTCGAAGGCACTGGCGACGATGCCCGCGCGCAGATCAATTTCACGCGCCACGGCGTCAAGTGGTTGGCGCTGAGCGTGGCCAAATTGACGCTGGTTTAACCGGTCACAAAAAAGCGCTGTTCGCTGCCGGGCAAAAGCTGTCTGAATTGCGGGTCAGCTCGATGAAGCCGGCGCGCATGAGTTGCTTTTAAAAAAGTGAATCAGGCACTGATGTCCACGAGGTGGGGAGTTGACTCCGGGTTGTCTTCATCGGCGACAAAGCTGTCACGAAAGGTGAAGTACAGCGAGGTGAAAAACATAGACACCATCAGCATGGCGGCCGGAAACATCGCTACGGTGGCAAATTCCGGGTTGCCCAGCAAGGTGGCGAGCAAGGCCACCACCAAAGCCATGACAAAAAACAGAGCCACCCAAACCAGGGCAAATACCGTCAGCGCACCGAAATTTTTATAGCAGGCCATGAAGCTGAAAAACAGGCTTTTGGCGGGCGACACACCGTGCCAGTGCACCAGCGCGGGCGCATGCCAAAACAAGAGTGACAGCGGCAGGTACATCAGCATGGCGGCCCACATGGCCAACTGAAAGTCACCTTGCGAGACCAACTCTTCGCTGATCTTGCCGCCCAACAGGTAAAGCCTGGCGAACTGCCCGCCGTCAATCAGTGCGGTCAGCCCCATCATGCACAGAAAAGCCACGGCGTACATCAGGCCGAGTATCAGCATGGCGCGTTTGCGCTGCTGACCGGCTCTAAAGGCGCTGATCAATATCGAGGGCATGGGAAATTTTCCGCGCGTGGACTCCAGCGTCGCGGCCATCAGACCCAGCGTGGCAGCGGGCAACAGTGCCAGCGCCAGCGCACTGCCCAGGTAGGGCAAAAACGCAGCCACCGAAAGCAGCGCCATGAACATGAAAAACAAGCCCGCCAGCGCCAGCGGCTGTTTGAAAAAAGTCTGCACGCCCAACTTGGCCCAGGTAATGCCAGTGCGCGCCGGAACAATGTTGAGTTTCATGGCCGTGGTGTCAGTTTGGTTTCGGGTTAATGAGGGTGCTAAGACGGCGTTAAGAGGCCAGCACAAAGTCAGACACTAGGCGCTGACGCAGCACGCGTTCAAAATGCTCGGGGTCGTGGGCTTTGAGCATGGCGGCGTCACGCGGCAGGTGAAAGTCCCACAAGCGTGACGTCCAAAAACGCAGTGCGCCGGCGCGCAGCATAGCCGGCAGCAAATGACGCTCTTGCAAACTCAGAGGGCGTACCGCCTGGTAAGCCGACAGCAGCGCGCCGGCACGCTGTGCATCGTCCTGCCCGGAGGCCAGGTCGATGCACCAGTCGTTCAGGCAAACCGCAATGTCAAACAAAAAGCTGTCGCAACCGGCAAAGTAAAAATCAAAAAAACCGGTCAGCGTGGCGCTGTGCCCGCCGCTGCCGTCGGTCTCAAACATGACGTTGTCGCGAAACAAATCGGCATGCACCGGGCCACGCGGCAAGGCGCGGTAGGCCGACGATGCCGCCACATGGTTTTGAAAAGCCAGCTCGCCCAGAATCAGCGTGCGCTGCGCGTCGCTCAGAAAGGGCAGCACCACCGGCACCGTCTCGTTCCACCAGGCCAGCCCTCGAAGGTTGGGCTGCTGCATCGCAAAATCGCGGCCGGCCAGGTGCATGCGCGCGAGCATGTCGCCAACTGCCGTGCAGTGCGTTGCCTGCGGCGCCAACTCACTGCTACCGCGCAGCTTGTTGACCACGGCCGCCGGTTTGCCTTTGAGCCGGTGCAATATCTCGCCTGGCCGTACATCGGTCCATTCCGGCTGGCTGTGCAATGGCGCTCCGGTAGCTGGCACCGCTTTGCGGGATTTTGTCAAGACGGCCGGCGCTGGTGGCGCCGTCTGCGGGTCGGGCACGGCAATGCCGCGGCCGGCCAGATGTTTCATGAGCTGAAGGTAAAAAGGCAGCTGCTCAAAGCGCAGCCGTTCGAACAGCGTCAGGACATACTCACCCTGGTCTGTGTCAACAAAGTAATTGGTATTTTCGATGCCGCCGGTGCATCCCCGTATGTCTTGTAGTTGACCCAGGCCCAGCGCCTTGAGAAAAGCGCTGGCCTCGTCAAATGAGACCTCGGAGAAAACGGCCATGCTACAACCCGGATAACTGGACAAGAAAAAGAAGGAACGCTGTCAGGGGTGGGCCACACAGGGCTTTAAAACTTCAGGATATTCCAGAAGCGCGCGCCGGCACTGCCTTTGTCAAAGCCGGTACCGCTGCCGTTGCGAGATGAATCCATGGGGCGAACTTCGTAGGCAGGCACATCGGCGGCCGGCTGCACGGTGATGCTTTGGGTTTCGCCGCCCACACGCAGCTCGTCAATGCGCGAACCGCTGTCTTGGGTGCGAATGCGCTCAATACTGAGATCCGGGCGGCCAGTGGCTTTGTCGCCCGGTTTGCTCACAGGCGCGGCGTTGGAGGTAGGGGGTGCAGCCGTTGTTTGGGCGCTGGCCGAAGCCGCACCAAAAACCACCAGAGCAGCCAGCAAAAAGGGGCGGTGACAGTGTTGCATGGAGCCATTGTAGGCGGGGCGCGGCTGGCGGCAAGCCCGGCATCAGGAGCCCTCTTAAATCCCCGACAATCGCAGCACATGACCACCGATTCCCAAACCTTGCTGCTGGTAGATGGCTCCAGCTACCTGTACCGCGCCTTTCACGCCATGCCCGACTTGCGCGTGGTCGCCGGCGACCCGACCAGCCCGGCCACCGGAGCCATCCGCGGCATGATCAACATGATGCAAAGGCTGCGCAAGGATGTGCGGGCCGACTATGCGGTGTGCGTCTTTGACGCCAAGGGTCCGACCTTTCGCGACGAACTTTACCCGGCGTACAAAGCCCAGCGCTCGGCCATGCCGGACGACCTGCGCAGCCAGGTCGAGGCCATTCATGAGGTGGTCCAACTGATGGGTTGGAAGGTGCTCAGCGTGCCGGGCGTGGAAGCCGATGACGTGATCGGCACGCTGGCCTGCATCGGCTCACAGCAAGGTATTGAGGTCATCATCTCCAGCGGCGACAAAGACCTGAGCCAACTGGTGGACCAGCACATCACCGTGATTGACACCATGAACGACCGCCGACGTGACCTGGCCGGTGTCGAGGCAGAGTTCGGCGTGCCGCCGCGCCTGATGATTGATTACCAGACCTTGGTCGGTGACACGGTCGACAACGTGCCGGGTGTGCCCAAGGTGGGCCCCAAGACGGCCGTCAAGTGGCTGCTGGAGTACGGCTCGTTGGACGCGCTGGTGGCGCGCGCCGATGAGATCAAGGGCGTGGCTGGCGACAACCTGCGCCAGTCCCTCGATTGGTTGCCGCGCGGGCGTGAGCTGCTGACCATCAAAACCGACTGCGATTTGCAGCCCTACATTGAGGGCTTGCCGGCGCTGGACCAGATTACCCTGGGGGCGCAGCAGACCGAAGCGCTGCAAGCTTTTTACCTGCGCTTCGGCTTCAAGGGGCTGGTCAAAAGCCTGGCGCAACCCAACCCGGCCGCTGAGCCGGCCGGCGTACCGGCCCGGCAGGTCAAGCCCCGGCAAAATTCACACAGTGATTCACCGGGCTTGTTTGACGAGCCTGATCTGGCGCAAGCCGCACCCGCTGCCCAAGCTGTCGATGTGCATTGCGACACCATATTGAGCTGGGCGGCCTTCGATGCGCTGCTGGCCCAGCTTGAGAGCGCCGAGCTGGTGGCCGTGGACACGGAGACCACGTCAATTGATGCCATGCAGGCCCAGATGGTGGGTTTGAGCGTGAGCTTTAAACCCGGGGCGGCGGCTTACATTCCGCTGGCCCACGACCACCCGGGCGCGCCCGAGCAACTGCCGCTGGCCGAGGTGTTGGCGCGGCTTAAGCCCTGGCTGGAGAACCCGGCCCGGCCCAAGCTGGGCCAGCACATCAAATACGACCGCCATGTGTTCGCCAACCACGGTATTGAGGTGCAGGGCTACCGCCACGACACCATGCTGCAGAGCTA
>CAMBWM010000181.1 GCA_945871335.1 Polaromonas sp. YR568
AGCAAAGCGGCATGTACGAGCCGACGCTGGACGCCAGCAAACCCTCTTTCGCCATTCAGCTGCCGCCGCCCAACGTGACGGGTACGCTGCACATGGGCCACGCGTTCAACCAGACCATCATGGACTCGCTCACCCGCTACCACCGCATGTTGGGCGAGAACACGCTGTGGGTGCCCGGCACCGACCACGCGGGCATTGCCACGCAAATCGTGGTCGAGCGCAAGCTCGCTGGTGAAGGCAAAACCCGCCACGACCTGGGCCGCGCCGCCTTCATAGACAAAGTGTGGGAATGGAAAGAAGAGTCCGGCACCACCATCACGCAGCAGATGCGGCGCATGGGTGACTCGGTGTCGTGGAAGCACGAGTACTTCACCATGGACCCGAAAATGTCCAAGGTGGTCACCGCCACTTTTGTACAGCTGTACGAGCAAGGCCTGATTTACCGCGGCAAGCGCCTGGTCAACTGGGACCCGGTCTTGCAAAGCGCGGTCAGCGACCTTGAAGTTGAGAGCGAAGAAGAAGACGGCTTTTTGTGGCATATCCGCTACCCGATGGCCGATGGCTCGGGCTCGCTGACGGTGGCCACCACCCGTCCCGAAACCATGCTGGGCGACGTGGCGCTGATGGTGCACCCCGAAGACGAGCGCTACAAGCACCTGATCGGCCAGCGGGTGACGCTGCCGCTTTGCAGCCGCGATATCCCGGTGATTGCCGACGACTACGTGGACATGGCTTTTGGCACCGGCGTGGTCAAGGTCACGCCCGCGCATGACGTGAACGACTATGCCGTTGGCCAACGCCATAAGTTGTCCATCATCGGTGTGCTGTCGCTGGACGCGGCCATCAACGATAACGCACCCGAGAAATACCGCGGCCTGGACCGCTTTGTGGCGCGCAAGCAGATCGTCGCCGACCTGGACGCCCAAGGCTTTTTGGTCGAAGTTAAAAAACACAAGCTGATGGTGCCGCGCTGCGCCCGCACTGGTCAGGTGATCGAGCCCATGTTGACCGACCAGTGGTTTGTATCTATGAATCAGGTCAGCGACAAAGACCCGACCGGTAAATCGATCGCCCAAAAAGCCATTGACGCGGTAGACAGCGGCGCGGTGAAGTTTGTGCCTGAGCAGTGGGTCAACACTTACAACCAGTGGATGGGCAATATCCAGGACTGGTGCATCTCGCGCCAGCTCTGGTGGGGCCACCAGATTCCGGCCTGGTACGACGAAGACGGCAAGGTCTATGTGGCGGCCGACGAAGCCGCTGCTCAGGCTCAGGCGCCGGGCAAAACACTGCGCCGCGACCCCGACGTGCTGGACACCTGGTATTCGTCGGCGCTAGTGCCCTTCTCTTCTCTCGGCTGGACCGGCAACACGGACCCCGCGCCCGCCACTGGCCTGTTGGCGCAGCCCACAGAACTCGATCTCTTCTTGCCGTCCAGCGTGCTGGTCACGGGCTACGACATCATCTTTTTCTGGGTCGCCCGGATGATCATGATGACCACGCACTTCACTGGCCAGGTGCCTTTCAAGCATGTCTACATTCACGGACTGGTGAAAGACGCGCAGGGCAAAAAAATGAGCAAGTCTGAGGGCAATGTGCTGGACCCGGTGGACCTGATCGACGGCATTGAGCTGGCGCCGCTGCTGGACAAGCGCTCGCAAGGCCTGCGCAAGCCCGAGACAGCGCCGCAAGTGCGCAAGAACACCGAAAAAGAATTCCCAACCGGCATTCCCGGCTATGGCGCAGACGCACTGCGCTTTACCTTTGCATCACTGGCCAGCCTCGGCCGCAGCATCAACTTTGACGCCAAGCGCTGCGAGGGTTACCGCAACTTCTGCAACAAGCTCTGGAACGCCACGCGCTTTGTACTGATGAACTGCGAAGGCCAAGACTGCGGCCTGGCCCAGCACACCAAGGCGCAATGCCAGCCCGGCGGCGAGTTCCATAACTACATGATCTTCTCGCAGGCTGACCGCTGGATTGCGTCGACGCTGCAACGCGTCGAAGCTGACGTGGCCAAGGGCTTTGCCGATTACCGGCTGGACAACGTGGCCGGCAGCATTTACCAGTTTGTCTGGGACGAGTTTTGTGACTGGTACCTGGAAATCGCTAAAGTGCAAATTCAAAACGGCAGCCCGGCCGAACAACGCGCCACTCGCCGCACGTTGATCCGCACGCTAGAAGCTATTTTGCGTCTGGCGCACCCGGTGATTCCGTTCATCACTGAGGCGCTTTGGCAAAAAGTCGCCCCGGTGGCCGGCCTGGGTGGCCGCTTTGTGGGCCAGGCCAAGTACCCGACCACGCAGCCCGAAAAAATCGATGCGAAAGCAGAAGCGCATGTTGCCAAACTCAAAACCCTGGTGGACGCCTGCCGCAATTTGCGCGGCGAGATGAATGTCTCGCCCGCCGTGCGCCTGCCGCTGCTGGTGCTGGGCGACGCCGACTTCATGCGCAACGCTGCGCCCGTCATCAAGTCGCTGGCCAAGCTCAATGACGTGAAGGTGTTTGACGACGAGGCCGCCTGGGCCACGGCCGCACAGGGCGCGCCGGTGGCGATGGTGGGCGAGTCGCGCCTCTGCCTGTTTGTCGAGATCGATGTGGCCGCTGAAAAAGCCCGCCTGGGCAAGGAAGTCACGCGGCTCGAGGGCGAACTGGTCAAGGCCAGCGCCCGCCTGAGCAACGAGGCCTTTGTGGCCAAGGCCCCGCCCGCCGTGCTGGCGCAGGAAAAAACACGCATGGCCGACTTCAGCGCCACGCTGGAAAAGCTACGCGCACAACTGGTTCGGTTGGGCTAGCGCTCGGGCCGAATGGCTGCGCATTGACCTTGGTTTAAATTTATTTCTGGAACCCTATGAGCTCACGCACCACCGTCAGAAAAGCAGTCTTTCCGGTCGCCGGCCTGGGCACCCGTTTTTTACCGGCCACCAAAGCCCAGCCCAAGGAAATGTTGCCAGTGGTCGACAAGCCGCTGATTCAGTACGCCGTCGAAGAGGCCTACGCTGCCGGCATACGCCACATGATTTTTGTGACCGGCCGCAACAAGCGCGCCATTGAAGACCATTTCGACACTGCCTACGAACTCGAAAACGAGTTACAGGCTGCCAACAAAGGCGCGATGCTGGCTGTGCTGCGCTCCATCGTTCCAGACGACATGGTGATGTCTTATGTACGCCAGCCGCGCTCACTCGGTCTGGGCCATGCGGTGCTGTGCGCCGAACACATGGTGGGCGACGAGCCCTTTGCAGTGCTGCTGGCCGATGACCTGATGGTGGGCACGCCTCCCATCCTGGCGCAGATGGTGGCGCAGTTTGAAACGCTCAAGCAGTCGGTGATCGCCGTGCAGGAAGTGCCGGCCGAGCACACGCGGCGTTACGGCATCGTGGCCGGTGACACGGTGCACCCGGGGCTGATCAAGGTCTCTCGTATGGTCGAAAAACCGGCGCCAGAGGTGGCACCTTCACGCATGGGTGTGGCCGGCCGCTACATCCTGACACCTACGGTGTTTGAACAAATACGCCAGCAATCTAGCGGCGTGGGCGGAGAGATCCAGCTCACCGACGGTATTGCCGGCTTGATGAAAACTGAAAGCGTTTACGCCTTTGAGTACAGCGGCAAGCGCTACGACTGCGGCAGCAAAGAAGGCTTTTTACAAGCCACTGTAGAGCTGGCATTGCAGCACCCCGAAGTGGGGGCGCAATTCAAGGCTTACCTGGACAGCTTGCGCAGCAGCGCTTGAACCCAAGGCCGCTCAGCGGCGCCTGAGCACGTGAGTAAAGTCTGCGCCCGCCGACTGCTGCTCGACGAGCTCGTTGCCGGTTTGCTTGGCAAAGGCCTGAAAGTCGCGGGTTGAGCCGGCGTCAGTAGACACCACCTTGAGCAACTGGCCACTGGTCATTTCGGCCAGGGCTTTCTTGGCTTTCAATATCGGCAGGGGGCAATTCAGGCCGCGGGTGTCGAGTTCTTTGTCGATGTTCATTAAAAAAATCTTTCAGCCCAAGGCTAGACTCGCCGGGCGGTGGAAATGAATATGCTGGACGGATTTTAAGCAGTTCAGACGGACGCTTCGCGTTTGGACCATTCGA
Organism: Polaromonas sp. YR568; assembly: GCA_945871335.1. The sequence goes on from CAMBWM010000181.1 coordinate 4,083, forward strand.
CAAAGGTCGGCTGGTGGCCGCGCGAGATCAAGAAATCACCCAACGCATAGCCGGTGCCGGCCGGCCAGCACACCACGTCTTCAAAGGCATACAGCCTGTAATCGACAAGTTCCGGCGACAGACGCACCTCGCCGTGGCACACCGCATGGTAGGCAATGATCACTTGGTTCATGCGCTGAAAGTCGTAAACCCCAATGAGCTTGAGCGCGCTGGTCTGTAGGTTGGTTTCTTCACTGATCTCGCGGGCAATCCCGCCATCGGGTGTTTCGCCGGCCTCCATGAAACCGGTGATCAACGCAAATTTTTCGCCTGACCAGGCAGCATTGCGCGCCAGCAGTATCTTGCCTTGGTACTCGACCACTGCCGCCAGCACCGGCGTAGGGTTGTTCCAGTGCGTGTAGTCGCAGCCGGTGCAGCGCAGGCGGGCTTTTTCGCCGCCGTCTTCCATCTGCGACTGCAGCGTCAGGGGTGCTGCGCAAGCGGGACAAAAACGAAATTCAGTGCTCATGCCAATTCCCCATTCAAGCCGGAAACACGCCGGTCGACAAATAGCGGTCGCCGCGGTCGCAGACAATGAAAACAATCACGGCGTCTTGCACAGTGCGCGCAATTTCCTGCGCCACCCAGCAGGCACCCGCAGCTGAAATGCCGGCAAAAATGCCTTCTTCGCGGGCCATGCGCCTGCACATGTCTTCAGCGTCAAGCTGGCTGACCAGCACCAATTGGTCGACATGGCTGGCATCATAAATTTTGGGTAGATAAGCCTCTGGCCACTTGCGAATGCCCGGAATGCGCGAGCCCTCGCTGGGCTGCGCACCCACAATCTGAATGGCCGGGTTTTTTTCTTTGAGGTAACGCGACACGCCGGTGATGGTGCCAGTGGTGCCCATAGCGCTCACAAAATGCGTCACCTTGCCGCCCGTGTCTTGCCAGATCTCGGGGCCGGTGGTCTCGTAGTGAATGCGCGGGTTGTCCA
>CAMBWM010000182.1 GCA_945871335.1 Polaromonas sp. YR568
GTCCATGCTGACGCCTTGCTGCTGTACAAAGGGCGCTACCAAGGTGGCGAGCTGCTCGTCGGGCAGCGCCTTGAGGTGTTGCGCGTTGACCCAGCGCAGCTTGGCTTCGTCAAACTGCGCAGCGCTCTTGCCCAGGTGGTCCAGGTTGAACCACTGCACAAACTGCTCGCGGCTGAAGATTTCGTCATCCCCGTGGCTCCAGCCCAAGCGGGCCAGGTAGTTGACCATGGCGTCGGGCAGGTAGCCTTCGGCGGCGTACTGCGTGACGGCTTTGGCGCCACTGCGTTTGCTCATTTTTTCGCCCTGCTCATTGAGCACGGTCGGCAGATGGGCGTAAACCGGAATATCTTTGCCCAGCGCTGCAAAAATATTGATCTGGCGCGGTGTGTTGTTGACGTGGTCGTCACCGCGAATGACGTGGGTGATGGCCATGTCGACATCATCCACCACCACGCAGAAGTTATAGGTGGGCGTGCCGTCGGGCCGGGCGATCACCAGGTCGTCGAGTTCGTCGTTGCTGATCTCAATACGGCCCTTGACCTTGTCGTCCCACACCACAGCGCCGCCTTGCGGGTTTTTAAAGCGCAGCACCGGCAGCACGCCGGCAGGCACGGGCGGCAGGGTCTTACCCGGCTCAGGGCGCCAGGTGCCGTCGTAGCGCGGCTTTTGTTTGGCTTCGGTCTGGCGCTCACGCAGTGCGTCAAGTTCCTCGATGCGCATGTAGCAAGGGTAGACATGGCCGGCAGCCACCAGCTCGGCCAGCACGGCCTTGTAGCGGTCCATGCGCTGCATTTGATAGTGGGGGCCTTCGTCATAGTCCAGCCCCAGCCAGCGCATGCCTTCGATGATGACGTCCACCGAAGCCTGGTTGGAACGCTCGAGGTCGGTGTCTTCAATGCGCAAAATAAAAGCGCCACCGGTGGCGCGAGAAAAGGCCCAGGGGTAGAGCGCCGAGCGAATGTTCCCCAGATGAATAAAGCCGGTGGGGGACGGGGCAAAGCGGGTGCGGGTGGGCGTCATGTCAAAGCGTTTCCAAACCACGCGCCAGATCGGCCTTGAGGTCGTCAATGTGTTCGAGTCCTACGGCCACGCGGATCAGCGATTGCGAGATTCCAGCTGCTTGGCGCTGCACTTCGCTCAGGCGCCCGTGCGAGGTGGTGGCCGGGTGCGTGATGGTGGTCTTGGTGTCGCCCAGGTTGGCGGTGATGCTGCAAAGTTGAGTGCTGTCGATCACATGAAAAGCTTTTTTGCGCGCCGCTTCAGGGTCCTCAGCCTTGACGTCAAAAGACAGCACCGCGCCTCCCTTGCCCGACTGCTGCTGCATGGCCAGCGAGTGTTGGGGGTGCGACTTCAAGCCGGGGTAGTAGACGCGCGCCACTTGCGGCTGCGCTTGCAGCCAGGTGGCCAGCGCCAGAGCGCTGTCGCTTTGCGCGTGCATGCGGATGGACAGCGTTTCCATGCCCTTGAGTACCACCCAGGCGTTGAAGGGCGACAGCGTCATGCCGGCGCTGCGCATCACGGGCACAAACTTTTCTTCAATCAATTTTTGCGGGCCGCAGATGGCGCCGGCAATCACGCGGCCCTGGCCGTCCAGGTACTTGGTGCCAGAGTGGATGATGAGGTCAGCGCCCATGCTGACCGGCTGCGACAGCGCTGGCGAGCAAAAGCAGTTGTCCACCGCCAGCCAGGCACCGGCGGCATGCGCGATATCAGCCAGCGCGCGGATGTCGCAGACTTCGGTCAGCGGGTTGGTGGGCGATTCAGCGAACAGCAGTTTGGTATTGGGCTTCATGGCCGCTTGCCACTCGGCCGCGTCGGTCTGCGAGACAAAGCTGGTCTCAACACCGAATTTGCCGAACTCGGTTCCAAGTAGCTTGATGGTCGAGCCGAACACCGACTGCGAGCAGATCACATGGTCGCCGGCCTTGAGCAGGCCCATGCACATCAGCATGATGGCCGCCATGCCGCTGGACGTGCCGATGCAGGCTTCGGTGCCTTCGAGGGCGGCCAGACGCCGTTCCATGCTGGTCACCGTGGGGTTGGTGAAGCGCGAGTACATGTAGCCGTCTTCTTCGCCGGCAAAGCGGCGGCGCGCTGTTTCTGCGTCGGGCTGCACAAAGCTGCTGGTGAGGTACAGGGCTTCGGAGTTTTCGCCGAACTGGCTTTTGTCTTCGGCCGTGCGCACGGCCAGCGTGTCGCGGTGCAAGTTGGGGGGTAGTTTTTGGGTGCTCATGGTTTCAAGCCTTCTCAAGCCTCTTGCGGGTTGGGCAATGCCAGGCGCGACACATCCACACCACCTTCTTCGCTGCCGTCCACGCGCTCAGCGTTCATTCGGGCAATCGTCTCAGGTGTGATGTCGCCGGTGATGTAGATGCCGTCAAAGCAAGAGGCGTCAAAGCCGTCGAGCTTGGGGTTGAGCGAGCCGATGGCGCGCTTCATGCCTTCGACGTCCTGGTAGATCAGCGCGTCGCAGCCGACGGCGATACGTATTTCTTCGATGGTTCGGTCGTGCGCCACCAGCTCGGTGGCCGTTGGCATATCGATGCCATAGACATTGGGAAACCGCACCGGCGGCGCGGCGCTGGCCAGGTAGACCTTGCGCGCCCCGGCGTCGCGGGCCATCTGCACAATCTCACGGCTGGTGGTGCCACGCACGATGGAGTCGTCAACCAGCAGCACATTGCGGCCCTTGAACTCGCTGGCGATCACGTTGAGCTTTTGGCGTACCGACTTCTTGCGCACGCCCTGCCCCGGCATGATGAAGGTGCGGCCCACGTAGCGATTTTTGACAAAGCCTTCACGGTACGGGATACCCAGCAAATGTGCCAGTTGCGTAGCGCTCGGTCGGCTGGACTCGGGGATCGGGATGATGACATCGATCTCGTTAGGCGGCACCGTCGAGATGACACGCTTGGCCAGCGTCTCGCCCAGGTTCAGACGCGCCTGGTAAACCGAAATACCATCGAGCACAGAATCGGGCCGGGCCAGGTACACAAACTCAAAAATGCAGGGCTTGAGCTGCGGGTTTTCGGCGCATTGCTGGGCATGTACCTGGCCTTGCAGGTCCACAAAGACCGCTTCACCCGGTGCAATATCGCGCTCAAACTGGTGCGAGGTGCCTTCGAGCGCCACTGATTCGCTGGCCACCATGACGGTGCCGCCCTGCTCGTTCTGGCCGCGGCCGAGGCACAAGGGGCGTATGCCGTAGGGGTCACGAAAAGCCAGCAGGCCGTGGCCAGCGATGAGCGCCACCACGGCGTAAGAGCCCTTGATGCGCTTGTGCACACCGCGCACGGCGGCAAACACATCGACGGGCTTGAGCGGCAGACCCCGCGTAGTTTTTTCAAGCTCGTGGGCCAGCACATTGAGCAGCACTTCAGAGTCACTGTCGGTGTTAATGTGACGATGGTCGGTGTTGAACAGCTCGGCCTTGAGCACGGCCGCGTTGGTCAGGTTGCCGTTGTGCGAGAGCACCAGGCCGAAAGGCGCATTGACATAAAAGGGCTGCGCCTCGTCTTCACTGAAGGCGTTGCCAGCCGTCGGATAACGCACCTGGCCCAGCCCGACATTGCCCGGCAGGGCGCGCATGTTGCGGGTGCGAAAAACGTCGCGCACCATGCCCTTGGCCTTATGCATGAAAAATTTACGGTCCAGCTGCGTGACGATACCCGCTGCGTCCTGGCCACGGTGTTGCAATAGCAAAAGGCCGTCATAGATCAGCTGATTAACCGGAGCGTTACTGACAACACCAACTATTCCGCACATGATGAACCATTCATAGATTAACTTACAAAGCGGGAGAACTGCACCGGCAAAAGCGGCTTTAACGCGTTCAGGGCCGAAGTTAAAACCAAGGCGCCCCGGGATGCCTGCCACCAGTCACTGCCCTTGAAAGGCGTCATGTTGACGGCCACCGTCACAGCCAACAACAAGACCATGCCGCGCAACACGCCAAACAAGGCGCCCAGCAAGCGGTCAGCCGGGCGCAAACCGGCGGCGCTCACCAGTTTTCGCATGAGCGAGGCCAGCAACCCGGCGGCAAAGACCGACGCAATAAACGTCAGCACAAAGGCCGCCCCGAACTTCATGGCCGCCGATAAAGTGGACAAAGGCAGCAGGTCGGCCACCCAAGGGGCCAGCCACTGCGCAGCAAAAAAAGCCGCCACCCAACCCAGCACCGACAAAACCTCAAACACCAGGCCGCGCCAGGCGCCGAGCAGCAGCGACAAGACCAGCACCGTCAGCAAGACCCAGTCTGTCGGCGATACGGTGTTCACGAACGCCAGGGAGTTGGTGTCTGACAAGCCCGGCCTTTAAAAACTACAGGCTGAGAATGGTGGCCGGCAGATCAAGCGCCTTGATCTTGAGGGCGGCCTGGTCGGCCTCTGCCTTGTTGGCAAAAGGCCCGACACGCACGCGCGTACGCTTGCCTTCCTTGCTGTCAGCCACCTGCGTATAGGTTTTGAGGCCGGCTTTTTCAAGCTTGAGCCGCACTTCGCGGGCCTTGGCAGCGTCGGCAAAAGCGCCTACTTGCACCACCAGGCGCAACTCAGCGGGCACATTGGCGCCGGCCACGGGCTTGTCTTCTAAAAGTGCTTTGGCACGCGCGCTGTCTTCTGCAACGCGGGGGGCCGCAGGAGCTGCAGCGACAGGGGCGGCGGGAACCGCAGGCACAGGCGCTGCCGCCGGCGTGACGCTGGCGACTGCCACAGGCGGCACCACAGGCGCAGGGTCTGGTGCGGGAGTAGCAGGTGCAGCGCTGGGCGCGGGTGCAGGTTTGGCGGGCGCCAGAGGCTTGACACTTTGCCTGGCCGGAATCTCTATGGCGATGTCGACCGGAATCGGCCGCGGTTGTGAGTCAAACAAAAGCGGAAAGCCAACCACGCCGACCAGCACCAGCACGGCTGCGCCAATGAGTCTGTGCTTCGCACGCTTGCGCACGGTATCCAGATTTTCGGCGGGCACGCCAGACTGGGATTGTGAGGAGGAGCCGCCCCGGCGGAGGTTGAAAAACGACATGGTCGTGCCTGTGTCCGTTGGAGTTGTGTTGTTC
>CAMBWM010000183.1 GCA_945871335.1 Polaromonas sp. YR568
GCTTACCCGCATCTGTTCAAGAAACTACCTTACGACGTCAAGGCCGACTTTGACGTGCTGCTGCCACTGTTCAAGACCTATTTTTTCTTCACCACCGCAGCCGACAGCAAATACAAAAACATGGCCGATCTGGTGGCCGATGCCAAGGCTAGCCCCGGCAAACTCAACTACGGTTCCTGGTCAGTGGGCAACCCGGTGCATCTCGGTTCGGCCCTGTTTGAGACCGTGACCGGCACCGAGATGCAGCACATCATCTACAAAGAAACCACCCAGCTTTACACCGCCGCATCGACCGGCGAGCTGGCCTTTGCCATGGGCACCAGCGCCACGGCGGGCCCCTTGTACCGCGCCGGCAAGCTCAAGTTTTTGGCCATTGCAGCGCCCAAGCGACTGCCCGCCTACAAAGACGTGCCCACCGTCGCTGAAGCCGGTGGCCCCAAAGACTTCGAGGTCAGCGGCATGACCGTGATCGCCGCCCCCCGCGGTTTACCCAAGGCCGTGGCGGACAAGATCAGCGCAGACATCGCCAAGGCGCTGGCCGAGCCCGACATGCGTGAGAAATTTGTCTCGTTTGGCTATGAGCTTTTTACACCCACGCGTGAGCAGTTCAGCCAGTACATCCAAGCCGAGTCGGCCAGGCAAGCGGCTGTGATTCTTAAGGCCAAAGCGGCACTGGATTGACTGCCCAGCAAGGGAGATGCTGTGGAATTTACAGCCTGGGCTTGGGGCGATGTGCCGCAGGCTTAGAAGCTTGCTAGGCAACTCATCCGGCAAAAGCGCAGGCACTTAATGAAGAATTTGGTCTGTTTGACGGGTTCCGTGATGCAGAATATAATGCGTTCATGATTCACTCGTTCTTGTGTGTTGATACCGAGGTGCTTTTCGGCAGCAAGGCCGTACCCCGGTTCAGGAATATCGAACGCGTGGCGCGGCGCAAGCTCTTGCAACTGCATGCTGCGACCGATCTGGCCAGTTTGAGGGTTCCCCCCGGAAATCAGCTCGAAGCGCTCAAGGGCGACCGCCGGGGGCAACACAGTATTCGGGTCAACGACCAATGGCGCATCTGTTTTGTGTGGCAAGACGACGGCGCCTACCAAGTCGAAATCGTGGACTATCACTAGGAGTTAACAATGGCTGAACTACTTGACGAAATTCACCCCGGCGAAATCTTGCTGGAAGACTTCATGAAGCCAATGGGCATATCTGCCCGGCAGCTTGCGGCCGATATTGACGTGTCACCCAGCCGCATCAGCGACCTGGTCAACGGCAACCGACCGATCACGGCTGACACGGCCGTGCGGCTCGGCCTGTTTTTCAACATGGCGCCACGGTTCTGGATGAACCTGCAAACCGAGTACGACATGCGGGTGGCGGCGCGCACCTTGACCGACAAAATCGCACCCAGGATTCGGGTTTTTCAAGCGCCTGTTGAGGCGTAAGGTTTGGTGCCTGGACGCTAGGGGCCGGTGCGCAGCATCCAAACCAGGATTCTGTTACTTGACTTTAGTGCTTCTTGGCCTTGGTGAACACGATCAGCTCGTACATCATCTTGCGATACGCAATCAGCCGCTTATTCACTTCCATCAGATCGGCTTGCAGCTCTTCGTAATTCGGATACTTTTGCTGAATCTCTTGCGGCGACTGGTCAACAAAGTCGGCATGTTCGGCTGCATTCCCATACCAACGTCTGAAGCGCGCTTGCCATTTCGTCAGATGTGGTCGAAGACCATCGTTCAGCACTCCAATTGACAACCGCACAATCTCTTCCGTCTCTTTGCGTCTGAATTTGTTGACAGGAACGTCCTTCACGAGCTCGCGAGTGACAGTGAAGAACGTGTGCCATGAGTCGTAGACCTCCGAGATCACATCGTTCTCAAGGTCAATCGGAAGACCGATCTTCCGTGTGCTCAGTTCAACCCAAATCTTGTACGCAATCTGACGGTCAGTTTCGTTAATTGAGAGTTTTAGCTTGTTAGTGCCTATGCCGACTTCAGCCTGATCGATTTCAAACTTCTGAAACAGGTTGCGGTATCGCATTGCCTGCCAGATAAACAATAACAAAAGAACAAGTAAGACTGCGCCCGTCACCCAACTGCTCATCACGAAACGAACTTCTAGCGGACGCAGGAGGGTTAGCTGTAGTAGTGTTTCGGGAGCGGAGGTGGCAGCTTGTACGGCATCGACCAAGATGCTAGCTCCTGTTGTAGGCAAAGCGGGCGCGCGTGTTGTTGATCAGATGGCGTCGGGTTTGGCGACGATCGTAGGCTACTTCGATTGCTGCTTTGAGTTCACCAGAATTAGTCGGATACGGAATGCATTGGGCATAGCATGGAGTGCCAGCCGCGACACCTTCTGCATTCAAGTTGTCATTCAGTCTGTCTGGGTACGACTGGATGCCATATGCGTAAGAAGGCAGTTTGATGCCGAGCAGCGCGTTTGCGGGGTTGCCGAATCCGTTCCTAAGCGAGGCAGCAATCTCCCAGTCAACGTACCGGCGCTTCCAAGTGTTCTGACCAACCATGACGATGGTGACCGACGTGTTCTGCATGTAAAGCTCGCGGATGCGGCGCATTACGTAATCGGTGTCTTTGCTGTCCACGATGTCGTTTGCCATGTCCAGCCCAAGTGCTCGGTGGGTAAAGACTTCAGCATTAGAGTATGTTTTAAGAAACGTTTGAACCTCTAACTCGTCATCGTGATTGTAGGAGATGAAGCAGCGTCGCTTTGGCTGTGTTTGTGCTTCATACAGCAATGAAGCGAGAAGGCCATAGTTGGTCGTTGCCATTGCGTTGTCTCAATCTTTCTTGTGTTGAAGAAGACCTAGGCCACTCTCTGCCATCTTTTTGGGCAGTTTTTAAAGTTGCGAAGGGTGCTATCTATCGGTAACCAAACGCATTTCTAAGATTACTTAAAGCCTATCTTTTCGCTCAAGATGCACTGCTCGAAAGCAGCCTTTTGCTAACTACTGTTTCTGGTCGCTGGGAAAGCTACTCGGCCATAGGTTGGTGGGCAGTAACCACTTCAATCTTGTCATCAAATTTTTTTTCTACAAGTTGGAAAGTATGCCTAAAAGCCAATCCTGTACATTCATTCAATACTCTGCAAATTCACCAAAACTATTTTTTGGTCAAACGCCGGAAAATAAAACTTTTTTAGACTACAACGTATCGGATACTGCCGGTTACTTAAACCGCTGTGGTGGCCCGCTCCAAGCCTCGAGTTGTCCGTGGGTAAGTGCCCTATAGGGTTGGTAATTGGCCAAGCGCTGACTGATGTCACAGCCCTCTTGAACGACTGCAATCGATGCTAAGCGGTCATAAATCGAAGTGAAAGACGGCCCTGACCTCGATTTACGATTGCCCACGATGCCGTCCGTGGGGAAAAAAAAACCGGCCGGCCGCGCATGAGTTAGTGGAGTATGCGGGTGGCAACATCCCGTCACCATGACCAACACCAAGTCGGTCAATAGTCACTGACCTGTAGTCAAAGCAGTACCAGTCAAGGCCGCCAAAACATTCTCCGCCGTAGCCGGCGCCGTCAGCTGGACTGCACCACCATCCCCCCGCGCGTTTGCCACCGCGTCCTTCATCGCCTCAAACACGCTGATGGCCAGCATGAAGGGTGGCTCGCCGACGGCTTTGCTGCCGAAGACGTTGTCTTCGCGGTTGGGCTCTGGCCAGAAGGCTACTTTGAAGTGTTCGGGTATGTCGCCGGTGGCCGGAATTTTGTAGGTGCTGGGCGCGTGCGTGCTCAGGTGGCCTTTGTCGTTCCAAACCAGTTGCTCGGTCGTCAGCCAGCCCATGCCTTGCACAAAGCCGCCTTCAATCTGGCCGATGTCGATGGCCGGGTTGATGCTGGTGCCCACGTCGTGCAATATGTCCACTTTGAGCACGCGACTCTCGCCGGTCAGGGTGTCGATGGCGACTTCGGTGCAGGCGGCGCCGTAGGCAAAGTAATAAAACGGCCGGCCCGTGAGCGTGGTTTTGTCGTAGTGGATTTTGGGTGTGCGGTAAAAGCCGTCGCTCCAGAGCTGGATGCGGTTGGCGTAGGCCTGGCGCACCACGTCTTTGAAGGCACGCGTTTGCGTGGGAGATATCACCTGCCCACCGGCAAAGCGCACGGCGCCGGCGCCGCAGGTGTCCAGACCCGCCACAAACTGCGCCAGGTTGTCACGCACGTTGCGCGCGGCGTACTGGGCGGCTCGTGCGTTCAGGTCGGTGCCGGCTGAAGCTGCCGTGGCCGAGGCGTTGGGGATCTTGCTGGTGTCGCTGGCGGTGACCAGCACGCACTCAAAGGGCACGCCCAATTCGTCTGCCACGATCTGCCCGACCTTGGTGTTCAGGCCCTGGCCCATTTCGGTGCCGCCGTGGTTGGCTTGTACGCTGCCGTCGGTGTACACATGCACCAGCGCGCCGGCCTGGTTGAACAGCGTGGCCGTGAACGAGATGCCGAACTTGACCGGCGTGATCGCCATGCCGCGCTGGATCACCGGGCTGCTGGCGTTCCAGCGCGCAATGTCTTGGCGGCGTTGCGCGTAGTCGCTGGTGGCGGCCAGGGTGTTGATGAGGGGCGCGAGTATGTTGTCTTCAACCCGCATGCCGTAGTGCGTGGTGTCGCGCTGGCCGCCGGCGGCGGTGGCTTCGTCGCTGTACAGGTTGGCCAGGCGCACGGCCAGCGGGTCCAGCCCGAGGTGGCGGGCGATGTCGCCCAGAATGCTCTCGGTAACGATCATCCCTTGCGGTCCGCCAAAACCACGAAAAGCCGTGTGGCTTTGCGTGTTGGTTTTGCAGCGGTAAGAGGTGATGGCCACGTCTTCTAAAAAGTAAGCGTTGTCGGCATGAAAGATGGCGCGGTCGGCCACCGGCCCGCTGAGGTCGGCGCTGAAGCCGCAGTTGGCTGCCATCATGAGTTGCAGGCCGCACAGGCGCCCGCGCGCGTCAAAGCCTGCGGTGTAGTCGTAGGCAAAAGGGTGGCGTTTGCCGGTGACCATGAAGTCGTCGTCGCGGTCCATGCGCAGCTTGACGGGCTTGCCGAACTTGCGCGCCGC
>CAMBWM010000184.1 GCA_945871335.1 Polaromonas sp. YR568
AATAAAAGGGCTAACACCCTTGGGGCGTCTCGCCAAACCCGAAGACATGGTGGGTGCTTTTGTTTTTTTATGCGCACCTTGCTCCTCCATGGTTACGGGGCATACCTTGGCAGTTGATGGCGGATTTTTGGCGCAATGATCTTGCATCCTTACGAGCTTGTCGCAAAGTACTGCCCCTCTCACTGAGGCCAAAGCTTGGCCGCCATGCCCCAGCTTTAAAGATCGATCACGGGCCCCGCAGCGGCCAACAAGTCATCGATCAGTTGATGGGTTTGCAAGGCCTCACCGCCATGCGTGCGTGAGAGCCGCTGCTGCTGGATGGACGCCACAAAGTCGCTGATCAAGTCGCGGTGCCAATCGTGCGGAAAGTCCATGATGTTGGCCCCGCCACCGGTGCCGCCATCGGCTTTGATTTCAATGGGGGTGTCCCCGTTGATGAAGTTCACCCGCAAATGGCCGCCGCTCAGCACCGCAGTGCCCAGTGTGCCAATCACCTCGATGCATTCGGTGCCGCCGGGGTAATGCGCGGTGGTGGCCATCAAGCGGCCCGTTGCGCCCTGGCCCAATTCCAACAGGGCTTGAACATGGTCTTCGGTTTCCATGCGGTGCACGCGGGTGCGGCTAGCCTGCGCCGCAACCACGCGGCGCACGCCCACCAAGGCGCGAAACACATCCAGGCTGTGGATGGCTTGGGTGATGAGCACCCCGCCACCATCGCGTGCCAGGGTGCCGCGACCAGCTTGGTCGTAATAGCTTTGCGGTCGCCACCAGGGGATACTGACCGATGCCGCTTGTACAGTGCCCAAGCCGTGTTGGTCGAGCAGCGTTTGTAAGCGCTCCACCCCAGGGCGAAATCGGTGCTGCAGCACCACACCGAGTTGGCGTTGGTGCTGCTGGGCCAGATCGACAATGGTTTTTGCCCTCGCCAGCGACACATCCAAAGGCTTTTCTAACAACACATGTTTGCCATGGCTCAAACAGGCTTGAGCCATTTCTAAATGAGTGGCGGCGGGTGTGGAAATGATCACCGCTTGCACATCCGGGTCGTCCAGCATGGCTTGAAAATCGCTGCTGGGTTGCAGGTGGCCTTGAAACGGTCCCATCTGGGCGGCCTCGGGTCGGCGGGTGATGGCCCAGCGCAAATCAACCTCAGCGTGCAAATCGTTCAAGCTCAGCAGGTGCGGCACCGCACCCGGGCCAATGCCCACCAACGCCATGCCCATGGGTTTCATGACAGCGCCTTTCGTTTCATCGCCAACGACTGTGCCTGCAAGGCCAATTCACACACCTTGAAAACATGGGCTTGGGTCATGCAGGTTTCGGTGCGCTCTGCGACATCGGCCGCGAACTGTTGAAAAAAATCTAAAGGCTGGGCGCTGCAATCGATGTGGCGTGTGCCTTGTCCATCGGCCAAAAACAGGTGGTTGGTGCCAGCCCGCCCTTCGATGTCAATGTTCTTGCGGATTTCTATGCTGCCGTTGGTGCCCAGCACAAACAAGCGGCCGTCCCCCCATGTTGGCAGGCCATCGGGGGTGAACCAATCGACCCGCACATAACCCCGGTGGGCCGGCGTTTGCAAAATGATTTCGCCAAAATTTTCAAACCCTGGGTGGGGCAGTTGATCGCCGTAATGCCCCACATGGCTGTGCACCACTTGGGCATCGGTGCTGGCGGTGAAGGCCAAAAATTGATCGATTTGGTGGGAGGCAATGTCAACCAAGATGCCACCAAATTGGGATGCCTCGAAAAACCAATCGGGTCGAATGGCGGCATTCAATCGGTGAGGTCCGATGCCCAGGGTTTGGATGGGCGTGCCAATGGCACCGGCGCGCACCATTTTCAAAGCTTCTTGCACGGCCGGCACGATGTGCCGCTCCGAAAAGCAAATCGAGAACATCCGACCCGTTTGGGCTGCCACTTCTTGCACTCGCAGCAATTGCGCCGCTGTGGTCACGCCGGGTTTGTCCACCAGCACATCTTTGCCATGGCGCATAGCGGCGATGGCGATATCGGCACGCTGGGCAGGGATGGCGGCACAAACAATCAGGTCAATTTGCGGGTCTTCGAATAGAACCTCTGGGCGCGGCAACGCTGGCAACTGCGCAAAGCGTTCTTGCAAGCCAGCCAAAACCTTGGGGTCGCTGGTGTGTTCCACATAGCCGGCACATGTGGCACCCACATCCAAAAGGCCTTTGATCAAGTCATAGATATGGCGGTGATCGATGCCGATCACCCCAAACCGAATGCCACGACCCACCGCGCTCATGGGGCTAGCCAGGTTAAGTTTCTTCTAGATATTAGGCGCATCAAAAAACCTCACTTAAAACACAAAACACACGCAATTACTTCTGTTTTGAAGTGGACTTGGAGATGTCCAAATCAAATCTCTTGAGTTATGCCATCAGTTACTAAATTCTTGCTTTCGCAATTAGTAGGCATCAAAAAGGGTGACAACCAGACTGGCAAGTAAGCTTTATGCAATACGATCTGGGTTACTTCAACATGGACAGTTGCCGTATCGAATCTGGACCCAATCCATTTAAGCCCAAGATCTTAACGATTTGATCGGTACAAACTGTAAATAGTGTCTTCAGTATGTACAAGGGTTTGTTGACTCCTCGACCTGGGCTCGAACCAGGGACCTACGGATTAACAGAAAGCCGGGCTACTCAAAAACTTATATAAATCAACGGGTTACAATCTAAAATGGCAAACTTGTAATTTTTCGTGTAATTGACCCAAAATTGTAATTTACAATTTTTCTAGCACTTTTGTAGATTTTGCACTCAGCGCTGTCACCGAGCAGGCGCAAAAGTTAGGCGGTTGGCGTGTGTCTCGAACTAGTTTTTGAAAAAGTTAGACGCCATGGTTTAACGTGATTTAATTCCGAGCCTAAACGCTGGACTTGGAGGGGGTGTCCAGATTCTGGGCGCTATTGCGTCTATTGAATCAACTTGGTACGACTCAAACGGGCAGGTCAAGTACTACATTGATAAAGCTCACAAGGAATTTGACTCTGCAGACTGAAGAAGTCAACTTCAACCATTCAGCAACATATGGTTGCTGCTCGCAAAGTGATGAACTATGCCTCTGGCTGTCTCGCCAATGATGTCATCGGACTGAAACGGCTTTAGCTGGCGACACTCACATCCAGATCAAGCGAAGCTTTCTGGAGTACCTGGTAAAAGGTATGTTTGATTTCCTGTTCGACCACCCGGATAGCGCGGTTCAGCGGGCGATTCGAGCATTTTGCCATCACAAGTCGCGTCTCCACCGTTGGTTCGCACAGCCGTCGCGCGATCAGCAGTCCATTCTCGACTTCGCTTTGCACCGCCGGGATCGCCAGAACTGTATGCGCGAGCCCGGCAAGTACGATCTCTTTCATCAAGCTCAGTGTGTCGACCTCGAACTGCACATTGAGTTTTAAATTCGCCTGCGAAGCAGACAATTCCAGTGTACGCCGCAGTCCATGATTATTGGTAGGCAGCACGAGCGGTAACCCGTCCAGCTGCTGCAGGGTCAGCGACGACGCTGCGCTTTCCGCGCTACTCAGCAATCCCGGCGGTGATACCAGCGACAAGGTAGCATAGCCCAAATGCTCAACAGCGACATGTTGCGAACGGCGCGCATCATGAAGAACTGCGAGGTCGAGCCGAGAGTTAATTAGCCATTCATGAATGTAGCCGCTATAACCGGACACGATGTTCATTTGTAATTTCGGGTATTTCTGCCTGACCGCGATGATCAGTGCCATCCCGAGCAAATCGCATACCGTAGGGGTCAGGCCCACTGTAACTAGGCCTGTTGGCGACATGCGTTCATCTTGTAGGTCAGTCGGAACCGCTTTGAGCTGCTGCATCAGCGGCCGTACGCGCTCAATAAAATGCTCTCCTTCCGACGTCAGTGAGACGCCTCGCCCGTTCCTGTACAGCAGTTGCAGGCCGCAGTCCTGTTCGAGCTTCTGAACCTGCCTGCCCAACGCTGGCTGAGAAATACCGACGATGGTGGCCGCCTTGGAAAAACTGCCAAGTTCCGCGACATGCATCAGATATTCGATACGCTTGAGGTCCATGGGTGTTCTCTTAATTTAGTTATTCTATTTCAGCATAGCTGATATAAATGGTAAACCATTGCTGATCTATGTAATAGGAAAATAATCACATTAAATTGTTTCTTTCAGATTGAAGGGGTGATTTTTAAAAATTTAACCTACTTTTCGATTTGCAGATACGCGCTCACATTGCAGTAGTTTTGGTTCCAACGGCCCGCACCACTCACCAAGAAGGAGACATCATCATGAATAAGCCTACCAAAGGGCGCCGCGACTTCCTAATTCAGACCCTCGGCACTGGCACAGTCATCGCAGCCGGCTCCACGATGCTGGGAGCCGCTTGGGCGAATGTAAACGCTTATCCGACCAAGCCGATCCGGCTGATTGTGCCGTTTTCAGCCGGATCGGCAACCGACATCATGACCCGCATTCTGGTGCAGCACATTGCAGGCACGTTGAAGCAGGAGTTCGTCGTCGACAATCGTGTGGGTGCGGCAGGTGCGGTTGGCGCAGACATGGCCAGACGCGCGACACCCGACGGCTATACGCTGGTGATGGATGCTGCGTCTTCACACAGCACCCTGGCGGCGTTGCGCCCCAAGTCGCTGCCTTATAACATTTTGACCGACTTTACTTCGATCGGCCGCGCCTGCACATCTGCCAATATGATTGCAGTCAATAATGACTTACCAGTCAAGAATCTGAAGGAACTGATCGCGTATTCAAGGCAGTTGCCCAAAGGTCTGTCGTATGCGGCTGGTGGTTCTGGCGCGTCAAACCATCTGGCGGGACAGATATTGAATCTACACGGTGCCAACCTGGTCCACGTGCCTTACACCAATCTCGGTCAGGCAGTTATCGACACCATCAGCGGCACTGCGCCGATGCTGATTTACACTGTGTCGCTCCTGCCTTTCATAAGACAAGGCAGGATTCGCGGGATAGCTACGTTGTCGGATAAGCGT
>CAMBWM010000185.1 GCA_945871335.1 Polaromonas sp. YR568
GCGACTTCAACCGCGCTCACTTTTTTGTTTTTGAGCAGGGCCGCCAGTTCGGCCACGCTCAGGTTGTGCAGTTCATCCATGGCTTATTCAATCACTTTCGGAACCAGAAACAGGCCGCGTTCCACGGCCGGTGCGCTGCGCTGGTTGGCCTGGCGGTCGTTGGGCTCACTGGCCGCGTCGGGGCGCAGGCGCAGATGGATGGGCGGCATCGTGGGCATGGCGTCCAGCGGGTGGGCCATGGGCAGCACGCCGTCGGTGTTGACCTGACTGATTTGGCTCACGATGTCAAAGAATGCGTTGATTTGGCCGAGCATTCGTGCGCCCTCTTCGGGCTGGAGCTCCAGGCGAGCCAGGTTGGCGATGCGGGCGATGTCTTGGGGTGTCAGTGCCATGGCTTTGAAAAAAAGGTGCTGAAACGGGGTTTAAGTCAGTAGGCTGCAGGTGGGCCACAGCCCTTGTCCTGTGGGGGATGCGTTATTATCCAGCCTTTGGAGTTGTCGTTTGCGCCAGCCAGATAATGGTGCGTTTTCACACCGGTTTTGGCGCCGGCGGCCGGCGCCAAGGCCTAAAAAAATTGATACATGGTGATCTGGCTTCGAAGTTCGCCAAGACACCCAACTGGACCCAACTATGTTTGAATCTTTCCGCCGGTACTTTTCAACGGATCTGGCGATTGACCTTGGCACTGCCAACACCCTAATTTTTGTGCGTGACCGCGGCATCGTGCTGGACGAACCTTCGGTAGTCGCCATCCGCCATGAAGGCGGCCCGCAAGGCAAGAAAAGCATCCAGGCCGTCGGCCACGAAGCCAAGGCCATGCTGGGTAAAGTCCCCGGCAACATCGAAGCCATCCGGCCTATGAAAGACGGCGTGATTGCCGACTTCACTGTCACCGAGCAGATGCTCAAGCAGTTCATCAAGATGGTGCACCCGCGAAGCATTTTCCGCCCCAGCCCGCGCATCATCATTTGCGTGCCTTGCGGCTCGACCCAGGTCGAGCGCCGCGCCATCCGTGAAAGCGCCCTGGGCGCCGGCGCCAGCGACGTGTACCTGATCGAAGAACCCATGGCCGCTGCCATCGGCGCGGGCCTGCCGGTCAGCGAAGCCAGCGGCTCGATGGTCGTGGACATCGGCGGCGGCACCACAGAAGTCGGCGTGATCTCGCTGGGCGGCATGGTCTATAAAGGCAGCGTGCGCGTAGGCGGCGACCGCTTTGACGACGCCATCATCAACTACATCCGCCGCAACTACGGCATGCTGATTGGCGAACCCACCGCTGAAGCCATCAAGAAAAACATCGGTTCGGCCTTTCCCGGCTCCGAAGTTCGCGAGATGGAAGTCAAGGGACGCAACCTGTCCGAAGGCGTGCCGCGCAGCTTCACTATTTCCAGCAACGAGATTCTCGAAGCTCTGACCGACCCTCTCAACAACATCGTCTCGGCCGTCAAGACCGCACTCGAACACACGCCCCCCGAGCTGGGCGCCGACATCGCCGACCGCGGCATGATGCTGACCGGTGGTGGCGCCTTGCTGCGTGACCTGGACCGCCTGCTGGCCGAAGAAACCGGCTTGCCGGTGCTGGTGGCCGAAGACCCGCTGACTTGCGTGGTGCGCGGTTGCGGTATTGCGCTGGAGCGCATGGAGCGGCTTGGCTCCATTTTCACATCGGAGTAAGTGCCGCTCGCTGAAATTTTTTTGTAGTGAGCGTTTCCAGCCATGTCTTTAGGATCGCTTGACCGCTCCCCGCCGCCCTTCTTCAAGCAAGGCGCATCGGCCTTTTCTAAGCTGCTTTTGTTCAGCGCCATGGCCCTGTTTTTGATGGTGGCAGATTCCCGTTTTCGTGTGACTCAGCCGCTGCGGGCGGCGCTGGCGACAGCGCTTTATCCGGTGCAATGGTTGGCCATGCAGCCGGTGCGAGCAGTGCGAGCCGTGGGCGACTACTTAATCACCCTAGAGTCAGCCAAAACGGAGTCGCAGGAAGCGTCGACCAAGCTCTTGGCTCAGGCGCTGCGCGCGAGCCAGGTAGAGCAACTCACTCTTGAAAACAAGCGTTTGCGCATTTTGTTGGACTTGCGCGAGCAGCTCAAGGTGGAGGGCATGGCGGCAGAGGTCTTGTACGACGCGGCCGACCCTTACACGCGCAAAGTGATCATCAGCAAAGGAATGGCTTCGGGCATTGCGCTGGGTTCACCTGTGATCGACGAATCGGGCGTGCTCGGGCAGGTCACGCTGGTTCACCCCTTGGTCAGTGAAGTCACCCTCATCATTGACCGCGACCTGGCGATTCCGGTGCTCAATGTCCGCACCGGTGTTCGCAGCCTTGCCTTCGGTGACGCCGCCGGAGGCGGCGGCCTGGAACTGCGTTTCATGGGCAGCAACTCAGATGTGCTGCAAGGGGATTTACTCACCACCAGCGGTGTAGATGGCGTCTATCCGCCCGGCTTACCGGTGGCGCGCATCGACCGAATCGAGCGCCGCGCCGAAACTGCCTTTGCCCGTATTCATTGCATACCTTTGGCATTGGTTTCCGGGGTTCGGCATGTGGTGGTGCTCGCGCCGCAGTCCCCCCAAATCGCGCCCCGGCCACCTGAAAGTGCCCCTGTCACCACTGTTAAGAAAGGTGGCCGGTCATGATCATGCGCGGAGTGCAGCAGCTTTTGTTGCCGGCAAGCCCCACCTTCATCTGGGCCAGTTTGCTGGCGGCGCTTTTGTTGGACATGCTGCCTTTCGGCCGCAACCCCTGGATGCCTGACTTCATGGCCTTGGTGTTGGTGTTCTGGAATGTGCATCAGCCGCAGCGGATCGGTATTGCGCTGGCCTTTATGTTTGGTTTGGGTGTGGATGTGCATCAAACTGCGCTGCTCGGACAACACGCTTTGTCTTACACAACGCTGAGTTTTTTTGCGACCATGATCCACCGCCGGCTGTTGTGGTTCCCGATGTCATCGCAGGCCATACAGGTCTTACCTTTGTTTGTTGTCTCGCACCTGGTCGACCTCTGTATCCGTATGGTCAATGGCGACGCCTTTCCGGGTTGGAGTTTGTTACTGGCCCCCATAATCGAAGCCTTGTTATGGCCGGTGGTCAGCGTCCTTTTGCTGGCACCGCAGCGCCGTGCGCCGGACCCGGATGAGAACCGGCCTCTGTAGATATATGGCCCCCACGCTTGTCGCTACGCGTACTGCGCTGCCCCCCGAGGGGGCTGGCCTTGCTCGGGGCGGCCCGTCGCTGCGGCCTGTGGCCCTCACGCTTGTCGCTTTGCTGGCTACATCATGATTGAGCTGCGCAATATTGAATTTGACTTGAATCGTTTTCGCGACCGGGTGCTGGTGGCGAGTCTGGTGATGTTGCTGGCTTTTTTTGTGCTGGCGATGCGGCTGGTGTATTTGCAGGTCATTCGCTATGACGACTTGAGTGAACAGGCTGAAAGCAATCGCACTGCGATCGTGCCTATCGTGCCGAACCGCGGCTTGATCCTGGACCGTAACGGCGTGGTTTTGGCCACCAACTATTCGGCGTACACCCTGGAGATCATGCCGTCGAAGGTGGCCAATATAGATGCCACCATTGAGGCGCTTGCGCAGTTCATTGACATTCAACCGCGTGACAAACGGCGCTTTAAAAAATTGCGCGAGGACACCAAGAGCTTTGAGTCTCTGCCCATTCGCACGCGCTTGACAGACGAAGAAGTGGCGCGTTTTGCGGCGCAGCGTTTCCGCTTTCCCGGGGTGGATATTAAGGCCCGTTTATTTCGCAGCTACCCGTATGGCGAGCTGGGCAGCCACGTCGTGGGCTATATCGGCCGCATCAACGAGCGCGAGAAAGAGCGCATCGAGGAGAGCGACGACGAAGGCAATTACCGCGGCACCGATTACATCGGCAAGCTCGGTGTTGAGCAGAGTTATGAAACCCAGTTGCACGGTATCACTGGGGTCGAGCAGGTGGAAACGTCCGCCGGCGGGCGCGCCATCCGCAAGCTTGCCAGCAGCCCGTCCACACCTGGCAATACGGTGATGTTGAGCATTGACATCAAGTTGCAAAAGCTGGTGGAAGACATGTTTGGAGACCGGCGCGGCGCGCTGGTGGCGATAGATCCACGCTCGGGGGAGGTTCTGGCCTTTGTCAGTAAGCCAACGTTTGACCCGAATCTTTTCGTTGACGGCATTGATAGCGAGAGTTGGCAGACGCTGAACGATTCGATCGACAAGCCCCTGCTTAACCGGGCTCTGCGCGGCACTTACCCGCCCGGCTCGACCTACAAACCTTTTATGGCCATGGCCGCGTTGGAGGCCGGCAAGCGATCGGCCGGCACCGTTATCAATGACACCGGATCCTGGACTTTCGGCGGGCACCAGTTCCGCAGCCACGGCTTGCCGCTGGGGCCTGTGGACATGCACCAAAGCATTGTGAAATCAAGCAATGTGTATTACTACTCGCTGGCCAATGAGTTGGGCGTCGACGCCATTTATGACTTCATGATGCCGTTGGGCTTCGGACAGTTCACTGGCATCGACATCAACGGCGAAGTGCGCGGTGTGTTGCCCAACCAGCAATGGAAGCGCAACAACTACAAAAAGCCTGAGCAGCAGAAATGGTACGCCGGTGAGACGATTTCGCTTGGCATTGGTCAGGGTTACAACGCGTTCACCATGCTGCAATTGGCGCAGGCGACGGCTGTTCTGGCCGCCAACGGCATCAAGCACAAGCCCCGCCTGATTCTCGGTACTCAGGACAGCGTCACGCGCGCACTGGTGCCGGCTGTCATTGAGCCGCCGGAAGACCTCCTGTTCAAGCCTGAAAATGTGGAGGTCGTGCGGCGTGCCATGGTGGGCGTCACGCAAGATGGCACCTCAGCCCGCGTCTTTGCCGGCGCAAGCTACATCAGCGGGGGCAAGACCGGAACCGCCCAGGCTGTGTCGGTTGGCCAAAAAGACAAGTACAACGCTGCCAAGCTCGAGGAGCATTT
>CAMBWM010000186.1 GCA_945871335.1 Polaromonas sp. YR568
CGCAAGCACCACCCTTGAAGCGAGCACAGACCATTACCCGACCCGGGTAAATGGTCTGTGCGGCGCTGTCATGTCTTACTTCAGGACCGCGGAAATTTCTCATGTTTAGATTCATCCTTTGGCGCATGGTGTGGATGCTGCCTTTTCTGCTGGCCATCAGCTTTATCTCTTTTGTGCTGATCCAGTTGCCGCCCGGCGACTATGTCACCACCTACATCGCCACGCTGGCAGCCTCCAACGAGATCGTTGACCAAAACACCGCCGCCGACCTGCGCTCTCGCTTCGGACTGGACCAGCCCATGATCGTGCAGTACTGGAAGTGGATTACCAATATCCTTTTGTATGGCGACTTCGGGCTGAGTTTTGAATGGCAGCAACCGGTTTCTGAACTCATCTGGGAACGCATGTCTCTGACCCTGGTGCTGACTTTCTCAACCCTGCTGCTGACCTGGGGGATCGCGCTGCCCATCGGTATGTTTTCTGCGGTTAAAAAATACTCTATCGGTGACTACGTCGTCACCTTCTTTTCCTTTCTCGGCCTGGCGGTGCCCAGCTTTTTGCTGGCGCTGGTGCTGATGTACTTTGCCGCTGTAGAGTTTGGCCAGAGCGTGGGCGGCTTGTTTTCAGAGCAATACCAGAACGCCCCCTGGAACTTTGACAAGTTCATCGATTTTCTGCAACACCTGTGGATCCCGGTGGTCATCCTGGGTGTCTCAGGCACCGCCAGCCTGATCCGGGTGATGCGCGCCAACATGCTTGACGAACTGAATCGCCCTTACGTGACAACAGCGCGCGCCAAAGGCCTGTCCGAATTCACGCTGCTGGTGAAGTACCCCATGCGGCTGGCGCTCAACCCTTTTATTTCGACCATCGCCTGGCTGCTGCCCAACTTGGTGTCGGGCTCAATCATTGTGGCCATTGTAATGAGCCTGCCCACCGCCGGGCCGCTGCTGTTGCAGTCACTTATGAGTCAGGACATGTACCTGGCCGGCGCTTTCATCTTGCTGATCTGCGCCCTGACCGTGGTGGGCTCACTGATCAGCGACATCCTGCTGGCGCTGGTCGATCCGCGCATCCGCCTTGAATGAACCGAGCTCAACAGACATGACTTCTCTTGCAAGCAACTCCGCTGCCGACACCGGCGCCAGCCGCCTGGCAGTCGCCTCTCAATGGCAACTCGTCTGGTGGGCCTTCAGAAAACACCGGCTGGCCATGGTCTGCCTGGCCATCACCATTTCGCTGTACATCATCGCGCTGCTGCCGGGCTTTTTTGCCGTCAACGACCCAGAGCAGCAAAACCGCCGCGCCATTTTTCACCCGCCACAAGCCGTGCACCTGCTGGACACTCAGGACGACGGATCTTGGGCACTGCGGCTTTACATCCACCCGTACCAGCTCACACGTGACCCGGTGACGCTGGCCTCGGTCTATGCGCCGGACACCAGCCGCAAGGTGTACCTCAAGCTGTTTGCCGAGGGCTATGAATACACCGTGATGGGACTGTTTAAAAGCCGCACCCATTTACTGGCCAGCGAAGACGCGAGCCAGCCGCTGTTCTTTTTCGGCGCCGACCGGCTGGGCCGATGCGTCTTCAGCCGGATCATGCAGGGCGCGCAGATCTCACTGTCAGTGGGCTTGCTGGGGGTGTTTTTGTCGCTGTTTCTTGGCATTGTGCTGGGCGGCATCTCGGGCTACTACGGCGGCAAAACCGACTTTGTGATTCAACGCGTGATCGAGCTGGTGCTGTCGCTGCCGACCATTCCCATCTGGCTGGCGCTGGCCGCGGCCTTGCCGCAGGACTGGCCGGCCATCATGCATTACCTGATGATCACGGTCATCTTGTCTCTGACTGGCTGGGCCCAACTGGCGCGTGTGGTGCGCGGTCGGTTCCTGAGCCTGCGCACCGAGGAGTTTGTGACGGCTGCGCGGCTTGACGGCGCATCGGAAGGACGGATTATTTTCCGCCACATGCTGCCGAGTTTTTCAAGCCACATCATTGCCTCGGTAACCCTGGCGGTGCCGGCGATGATCCTGGCAGAGACCTCGCTGAGCTTTCTGGGCCTGGGCTTGCAACCGCCCACCATCTCCTGGGGCGTGCTGCTTCGAGAGGCGCAAAACATCCGCTCGATCGCCACTGCGCCCTGGCTGTTTGCACCCGGCGCAGCCGTGGTGTTGGCCGTGATTGCACTGAATTTCCTGGGCGACGGACTGCGTGACGCATCTGACCCGTACAACAAATAATGACCACATCGAACTCCCCCATGGACCCGGCCATGTCAGCCCCATCCACGTCGGCCCTCTTGTCGGTACGCCACTTGAGCACGCACTTTGCAGTACGCAACGGCGTCATCAAGGCAGTTGACGACATTTCATTTGACGTCGAACACGGCCAGACACTGTGCGTGGTCGGCGAAAGCGGCAGCGGCAAAAGCGTCACAGCGCGCTCGATCCTGCAAATCGTTGACGAGCCCGGCCGAATCGTGGCCGGCACCATGCTGTTCAACCCGCCGGGCGGCGTGTCGGTGGATCTGGCCAAGCTGCATCCACGCAGCAAAGAAATCCGGCAGGTGCGCGGTGCGGCCATTGCCATGATTTTTCAAGAGCCCATGTCTTCACTCTCGCCGGTGCACACGGTCGGTAACCAGATCACCGAGGTCTTGCGGCTTCACCGCCACATGTCCAAGGCCGATTCGCGGGCGCGTTGTATCGAGCTGCTCACTCAGGTGGAGATACCTAACCCTGAGCGCGCCATCGACCGCTACACCTTTGAGTTTTCGGGCGGCATGCGCCAGCGCGTCATGATCGCCATGTCACTGGCCTGCAACCCTGCCCTGTTGATCGCAGATGAGCCGACCACGGCGCTGGATGTGACGACGCAGGCCGAGATCCTGGACCTGATACGCCGGCTGCAAAAGTCGCATGGCATGGCTGTGATGTTCATCACCCACGACATGGGGGTGGTCGCTGAAATTGCCGACCGCGTGATTGTCATGAACCACGGCAAGATTGTCGAAAATGGTCCTGTCGACCAGATTTTTCACAGTCCGCAGGACGACTACACGCGCATGCTGATCGGCTCGGTGCTCAAGCTCGGGCGCAAGGCAGAACTGCGCGTAGCGCGTGCCGAACTGCGTGCTGATGCCCTGCCTATCTTGGAAGTGCGCGACCTGGCCATGCACTTCACCCAGGGTAAGAACCTCACCAAAGCTGTAGACGGCGTGTCGCTGTCGGTGCTGCCAGGTGAGTCACTGGGCATTGTGGGCGAGTCCGGCTCCGGCAAAACCACGATGGGCCGCTGCCTGCTGCGCGTCTATGAACCGACGGCCGGTCAGATCAACTACCGGCAGGCGGATGGCTCTGTGGTTGACTTGATGCAAGCCAACAAAGCCACCCTCAAGCAGTGCCGGCGCGACATTCGCATGATCTTCCAGGACCCGGTCAGCTCACTCAACCCGCGCATGACGGTGGCACAAATTATTGGAGAGCCCCTGCTGGTCAATGGCATTGCCACGGGCCCTGAACTCGATGAGCGCGTGGCCCATCTGCTCGAGCAGGTGGGTATGGAGCCGGCTTGGCGCGAGCGCTATCCGCATGCTTTTTCAGGGGGTCAGCGTCAACGCATCGGCATTGCACGAGCCATCGCTCTGAACCCGCGCCTGATCGTCGCCGACGAAGCTACCTCAGCGCTCGATGTATCCCTGCGCTCGCAAATGCTGGACTTGCTGCTCAAGCTGCAGGACCAGCTTGGCCTGTCATTTATTTTCATCAGCCACGACATCGCAGTGATACGCTATTTTTGCGATCGGGTAGCCGTGATGCACCGCGGCAAGGTGGTCGAGACCGGCGACACCGAGCAAATTTGCGATCATCCTAACCACCCCTACACGCAAGCCCTGCTGTCAGCCATTCCCCGGCCTGACCCGCGCGCACGCAGCATTCACAATCGCTTTCGCTACGACGAAAACGCCATTAAGAAAGCGCAAGCATGAAGATCACTGCGGTCAAGACTTTCTTGATGCATGCCGGTTCGCCGCAGCTCAAGAGTTGGGCTTCGGACGGCAGTTTCGGCACGCAGGTTTTTTCGGGCAACCTCACGGGAACGCGCAACTGGCTTTTTGTGAAGGTTTACACCGACGAAGGCGTGGTGGGCCTGGGTGAATGCTCTGGCTGGCCGCGCGTGATAGAAACCGCCGTGCAGGATTTGCAAGCTCTGCTCATCGGCGAAGACCCTCAGCACATTGAGCGGCTCTGGCAAAAAATGCAGATCGCCATCATGGGTCACGGTATGACCGGCACGGTAGGCGCCGGCGCCATGACCGGCATTGACATGGCGCTGTGGGACATCAAAGGCAAAGTACTGGGGGTGCCGGTTTGGAGCTTGCTGGGCGGCCAGGTGCGCAGCCAGGTCCGAATGTATGCGCACGCCAGCACGCCCGAAACAGCGCTGGCCCTCAAAGCGCGTGGCGTTACCGCACTCAAGTGTGGCGGCGTGTCAGACCCGGTGCGAAAAATTGCCGCCTTGCGTGAAGCGGTGGGCGATGAGATCGACCTGATGATCGACCTTCACGGGCCACCCTGGCTGACACCGGCCGACGCCGCCACGCTAGCGCGCGAGCTCGAGCCCTACAAACTTCTCTTTATGGAAGACCCGATAGCGCCGGAGAACCTTGACGGTTACCGGCGTATACGCGACGCCTCGAACATTCCCCTGGCCGCCGGTGAGCGCATGAGCACCATCTTCGGGCTGCGGCAATTGATAGAGCAAGAACTGGTGGACGTGGTGCAACCGGACACCGGTCGCGCCGGCGGTATCACGCAGATGAAAAAGATCGCGGCCATGGCCGAGGCACACCACATCATGATGGCGCCGCACTCAGGCTCCCTCGGGCCGGTGGCCGAGTACGCCGCCCT
>CAMBWM010000187.1 GCA_945871335.1 Polaromonas sp. YR568
ATCACGTTCTATTACATGGTCACCACCCAACCTTGGCTCTACAAGCTGACCCATGGTGCGGCCATCACACCTGAGATCGCCAAGGCCAACACCTGGTGGGACATTGCACCGATCTCGGCCGGCCTGTTTGGCGTGCCGCTCGGTTTTGCAGTGATCATCATCGTGTCCCTGCTGACCAAGGCCCCTGGCCGTGAGATTCAGGAACTGGTGGAGCATGTGCGCTACCCAAGCCTGGATGGCAAGACCTCAGCCGGTAGCGCTGCACACTGAACGGGTTCACCAAAAGCTGAGGCAGGCGCCGTGCGCTGACTGTCAAAGCTTTTGAACTCTCTAGGGTGTTCAAACAAAACCCCCGTCACCTCAGGTGGCGGGGGTTTTTCATTTGCAGCTGACTGTCGCGCGTCAGTTTGAGTTCAGTTTGGCGCAAGACGGTGTTAGTTTCATAAACAAGGCCGGTGCACCGGCCTAAGGCCCCACGCCGGCGCCTGGCGGCTGGGGTGCCTAGAATGTTGGCCACAGCAGCCAACGATCGCAGTACATGTCACAGGGAATCATCCGCATCCGCGGTGCGCGACAGCACAACCTCAAAAACCTCGACCTGGACATCCGCACCGGTGAGTTGACGGTGGTCACCGGCCCCAGCGGCTCGGGCAAGTCCTCGCTGGTGTTTGACACGCTGTTTGCCGAGGGCCAGCGCCGCTACGTCGAAACCTTCTCGGCCTACGCACGCCAGTTCCTGGACCGCATGGACAAGCCGGCGGTGGACAAGGTTGAAGGCGTGCCGCCGGCCATTGCCATTGACCAGACCAACCCGGTCCGCAGCTCACGCTCCACCGTGGGCACCATGACCGAGCTCAACGACCACCTCAAGCTGCTTTACGCGCGGGCCACGCAGCTGTTTGACAAGCAAACGGCTCAGGCCGTGCGGCACGACACGCCGGAGTCGATTTACGCCGAACTGTTGGCCCGCACCGCACCGGCTGATCCGCGCGTGGTCATGACCTTTCCGGTCGAATTGCCTGCCGGCACCAGTGCCGAAGAAGTGGCGCAGTGGCTGTCGGCCAGCGGCTTCACGCGCGTGCATGCAGAGCGCGAAGTGGCCACACCGGCGGGCCCGCACAAATTACTCGACGTGGTGGCGGACCGCTTTCGCGTGCAGGGCGCAGAAAAGGCCCGTGTCATCGAAGCCATCGAGATGGCCCTCAAGCGGGGCGGGCGACTCAATGTGTACCTTCAGGCGGATGGCCAAGCCGACGAGATGCTGCGCTTTTCCAGCGGCATGCATTGCCCTGAGAGCGATCTGCGCTACGCCGAGCCGACACCCTCCTTGTTCTCTTTCAACTCGGCCATGGGCGCCTGCGAGACCTGTCGTGGCTTTGGCCGGGTCATCGGCGTCGATTACGGCCTGGTGATTCCCAACGACAAGTTGACGTTGCGCGCCGGCGCTATCAAGGTCATGCAAACGCCGGCCTGGGCGGAAGCCCAAGACGACCTGATGCGCCACGCCGAGACAGCGGGCATCCCGCGTGACACGCCCTGGTACAAACTCACGCCCGAGCATCAGGCCTGGGTCATCAACGGCTCGCCAAGCTGGAACGGCAAGTGGAACCAGCATTGGTTTGGTATCAAGCGTTTTTTTGAGTACCTGGAGAGCAAGTCTTACAAGATGCACATCCGTGTGCTGCTGTCCAAGTACCGCAGCTACACGCCCTGTGAAAGTTGCGGCGGCGCACGCCTGAAGACTGACGCACTGCTGTGGCGCCTGGGCTCCAAAGACGCCGCTGATGCGGTGCTGGCGCCGGCAGCGCGCTTCATGCCGGTCGGTGTGCAATGGACACGGGCGCAACTCGAAGCCATGCCGGGACTGGCCTTGCATGATTTGATGCAACTGCCTATCGACAAACTAAGAGATTTTTTCACGCGGATCGGCCCGGCCACCTTGGCAGACGAAGCCGACCGCAAAGCGCTCAAGCTGCTGTTTGAAGAAATCCACACAAGGCTCAAGTACCTGTGCGATGTCGGTATCGGCTACCTCACGCTGGACCGGCAAAGCCGTACGCTTTCAGGTGGCGAGGTGCAGCGCATCAACCTGACCACGGCGCTGGGTACCTCGCTGGTGAACACGCTGTTTGTGCTGGACGAGCCGTCCATCGGCTTGCATCCGCGTGATATGAACCGCATCACCCAGGCCATGCACCGGCTGCGCGACGCCGGCAACACGCTGGTGGTGGTCGAGCACGACCCGGCTGTGATGATGGCTGCCGACCGCATGATCGACATGGGGCCCGGCCCCGGTGAAAAAGGCGGGCAGATTGTGTTTGATGGCACACCGGCTGAGCTGCGCCACGCCGATACGCTGACCGGCGCTTACCTGGGCGCGCGCAAGCAAGTCGGCATGGGCTTCAAGCGACCCGTCAGCGACAACACACCGCGTTTGATTTTGGAGGGCGCGCGCGACCACAACCTGAAAAACATCAGCGTCGAGTTTCCGCTGCAGCGCCTGGTGGTGGTCACCGGGGTCAGCGGCTCGGGCAAATCGACCCTGATGCAGGATATTCTGGCGCCGGCTTTGCTGCGTCAGTTCGGCAAAGCCACCGAGACGCCGGGTCTGCATGACCGCCTGATGGGCGCTGACCATTTGAGCGACGTGGTGTTTGTGGATCAGTCCCCGATCGGCAAGACCGCGCGCTCCAACCCGGCCAGCTATGTGGGTGCCTGGGACGCGGTGCGCGAGCTGTTTGCATTTGCGCCGCTGGCGCGTGAGCGCAGTTACACCGCGTCCAAGTTCAGCTTCAACAGTGGCGATGGCCGCTGCCCGACTTGTGGCGGCTCGGGCTTTGAGCATGTTGAGATGCAATTTTTAAGCGATGTCTACCTGCGCTGCACCGACTGCGACGGCAAGCGCTACCGCCCCGAAATCCTTGAAGTCAACATCGAGCGCCGCTACCCGGACGGTCGCACCGTGATGATGAACGTGGCCGATGTGCTCGACCTCACCGTCAGCGAAGCCAGCCTGCTGTTTGCTTACGACCGCGAGGTGATACGCGCGCTGCAACCCATCGTGGACGTGGGGCTCGAATACGTCAAGCTGGGCCAGCCTGTGCCCACGCTTTCTGGTGGTGAGGCACAGCGCCTCAAGCTTGCCGGCTTTCTGGCCGGCCACAGTAGCAAGGGCGGCAAGGGAGGCAAGGCCAAGCCGGCGCTGGCCAGCGTCAGCCGTCAGGCTCTGGCGCTGCGCGCGCACCGCGGCACGCTATTTTTGTTGGACGAGCCCACCACCGGCCTGCACTTTGACGACATTGCCAAACTCATGCGCGCCTTGCGCAAGCTCATTGAGGCCGGTCATTCGCTCATCGTCATTGAGCACAACCTCGACGTGATCCGCTCGGCCGACTGGTTGATAGACCTTGGCCCCGAAGGCGGTGAGGGCGGCGGCTGGGTGGTGGCCGAGGGTACACCCGAGGCCGTGCGCGAGCACCCCAGTTCACACACCGCGCTGGCCTTGCGCGACTACGAGGCGGCCATGGGCCAGGTGCATGCGGTCGAGGACATCCGGCCGCAGGCCTGGAAGGTTCGGCCTGTCACTTCCAACCTGATCCAGATCGTAAACGCCCGCGAGAACAACCTGCAAAGTCTGTCGGTCGATATTCCACGGGGCAAGTTCAATGTGGTCACCGGCGTCTCGGGCTCGGGTAAGTCCACGTTGGCTTTTGACATTTTGTTCAATGAGGGCCAGCGCCGCTACTTGGAGTCACTGAACGCCTATGCCCGCTCCATCGTGCAGCCTGCCGGCCGGCCCGAGGTCGATGCGGTCTACGGCATTCCGCCTACGGTCGCCATCGAGCAACGGCTTTCGCGCGGCGGGCGCAAGTCCACGGTGGGCACTACCACCGAGGTCTGGCATTTTTTGCGCTTGCTGTATGTGAAGCTCGGCATTCAGCATTGCACGCACGACGGCGCGGCAGTGATGCCGCAAAGCGCCGAGAGCATCGCCGCACAGCTGCTTAAAAACTACCGCGGTCAGCACATCGGCCTGTTGGCGCCGCTGGTCATCAACCGCAAAGGTGTTTACACCGAACTGGCCGACTGGGCGCGCCCGCGCGGCTTCACGCACCTGCGCGTGGACGGTGAATTTTTGCCAACCACAGGCTTCCCGCGCATAGACCGATTCAAGGAACACACCATCGAGTTGCCAGTGGCCGACATGCTGGTCAACCCCGCCAATGAAGCCGCGCTGCGCCAGGCACTGAAGACGGCACTTGAGCATGGCAAGGGCGTGGTTCATGTGTTGGCACCTCTAGAAGGCTTGGCTGCCGCCATGGCCGACGGCTTGCCAACCGCGCACATAGGAAACCTGCTGGCGTTTTCCACCCGGCGCGCCTGCCCTGTCTGCGCGACTTCTTACCCTGAGCTCGATCCGCGTCTGTTCAGCTACAACAGCAAACACGGCTGGTGCCCGGACTGCGTGGGCACCGGGGTCGCGCTCACGCGAGAGCAGCGCAAAGTGTTTGACGATTCGGTGATCGACGACGATGCCAAAGACAAAGGGCGTGAGCAAAGTTTCGCCGAACCGGAAGTCGATGATGTACTCGACGCCATCTGCACCACCTGCCAGGGCACCCGTTTGAACGCCCAGGCGCGTACCGTTCGCTTGGGGCAGTTCAGCGCTTTGGTGGCGGCCGATCAAGCCAGCCAGGCCGTCAAGACTGTTAACTGGGCCATCACCGACATTGCCAGCTTGAGCGTCACCGATGTGCGCGCCTGGGTCGCGCAGTTACAGCTCTCGGGCCGCGACGCCGAGATCGCCCGCGACCTGGTGCCGGAAATCAAGAGCCGGCTGGAGTTTCTCGAAGACGTGGG
>CAMBWM010000188.1 GCA_945871335.1 Polaromonas sp. YR568
CCAATGGCCTGGGCCGGGCCCGCCACTGGAGGCTTGGCTTCGGGCACAGCGGCACGGCGCACCGGTTTTTCAGCTTCGATCTCAGCGATGGTCACCATCAGTTCGCGCGAAGTGCCACGGCGAAACACCGTGATGGGTGAACGCGTACCGGGCTTGACGTTGCCCACGAGCCGCGGCAAATCCGAAGATTTTTCGATGACCTTGCCATCGAACCGGGTGATGATATCGCCAGCTTCTATGCCGGCTTTGTCGGCAGGTGCACCTGCTTCCACTCCTCGAACCAAAGCGCCTTGCGGCCGGCCCAGGCCGATCGATTCGGCGATTTCTTTGCTGACCTGCTCAATCTGAACACCAATGCGTCCGCGCGTGACGCGGCCAGTACTGCGCAGCTGATCAGACACGCGAATGGCTTCGTCGATCGGGATGGCAAAAGAAATTCCTTGGAAGCCGCCCGAGCGGGAGTAAATCTGGCTGTTAATGCCGATCACCTCACCGCGCATATTGATCAGCGGACCACCCGAGTTGCCGGGATTGATTGCCACGTCGGTCTGGATGAAAGGCAGGTAATCGCCAGTGTCACGCTGCTTGGCGCTAACGATGCCTGCCGTGACGGTGTTCTCCAGGCCAAACGGCGATCCGATGGCCATGACCCACTCGCCCACGCGCATGCGGTTGGCGTCACCGATTTTCACGGCCGTCAAACCACTGGCGTCAATTTTCACAACCGCCACGTCTGAGCGCTTGTCCGACCCGATGATCTTGGCCTTGAATTCCCGTTTGTCGGTGAGGGTGACGATGACCTCGTCCGCGCCCTCGACCACGTGCGCATTGGTCATGACAAAACCGTCGCTGGACAAAACAAAGCCAGAGCCAACGCCACGCGGCTGGTCTTCATCGGGCTGACCGCGGTCCGGCCGGGGTGAACGCGGCATATTGGGCGGCACCGGGATACCGAAACGACGGAAGAATTCGAGCATTTGCTCCTCGTTGCCGCCACCGGCTGCGCTGGCTGGCTTGGCTTTTTCGAGCGTGCGTATATTGACAACCGACGGCCCGACCTGATCGACCAGGTCTGTGAAGTCAGGCAGCGCACGGGCTTGCGCCAAAGCCGGTTGCGGCGCCATAATGGCAGCACTCAGGCTCAATGTCACCAGGGCGTTCAAGGCCAAAGCGCGCAAGGGGATTAGGTTCATTTGAAACATCATGTGCTCTCAGAAAAAACAAGAAAAAGAAAAGCGAATTTTTACCATGTGGGGACGCCCGCGCATCGCTTCAAGGTTGCGCGGGGAGTTTGTCCAACAAGATTCACCACTTTAGCGGCAAGCTGAAAAGGCGGTCACTGCGCCGCCTCAGTAACCTGTAAATGCACCGGCCTTCGCGCAGCATAAACAGCACGGCGCATGTCCAGCCAGCGCCCGGGCAAGGCCGCGCGTTCAGCCCACAACCACCATACGGCACCTGCAGGATTGTCCAGTCGCAGCAGCATGGCCGATTGCAAATCGAGCGCCACCACGGGGGCATTGAGCTCAGCGCTGGCTTGGTAGACCTCGCTTTCCCAGTACCAGTTTTCCCCGTCCCACAGCAACTCGCCAACCGGCGAACGCCGCCAGCCGGCGGTCATGGCCAGGCCAGCCAACAAGCAGCACAGCGCCCCCAGCAGCGGTCGCCAGTCGCCTGAAGGTGCACTGCGCCACCACCAGCAAGTCACACCGGCAGCCAGCAACCAGCCGAAAAACAAAAAAAACATCAAAAAACGCGAACGCCCCAAGGGATAACTCACCGATGGGGCGTTGTGCAGGCTCAAATCAGGGGCCGGTTTAAATTCGCTTAAAAACCAGAGAGCCGTTGGTACCGCCAAAACCGAAATTGTTTTTTACCGCCACATCCATCTTCAGATCACGCGCCGTGTTGGCGCAGTAGTCCAGGTCGCAGTCAGGATCCTGGTTGAAGATGTTGATGGTCGGTGGAACTTTTTGATGGTGCAGGGCCAGCACGGTGTAGACCGACTCGATGCCGCCCGCACCACCGAGCAAATGACCCGTCATGGACTTGGTCGAGCTCACCACCATGCGCCGTGCATGCGCGCCAAAAGCGGCTTTGATGGCCTGGGTCTCATTGATGTCGCCCAGCGGTGTAGAGGTACCGTGTGCATTAAGGTACTGAACCTGGTCAGCATTGACTGCGGCGTTGGCCAAGGCACTCAACATAGCGCGGCGCGGGCCGTCCATACTGGGCGCGGTTATGTGACCGGCGTCTGCACTCATGCCGAAACCGGCGAGCTCGCCATAAATCCGGGCACCACGCGCCTTGGCGTGTTCGTATTCTTCGAGCACCATCACGCCGGCGCCCTCGCCCAGCACAAAACCGTCGCGGTCTTTGTCCCAGGGGCGGCTGGCGGTTTGAGGGTCGTCGTTGCGAGTGGACAGCGCGCGCATAGCAGCAAAGCCACCCACACCCAGCGGGGAGACAGTGGCTTCAGAGCCACCGGCGATCATCACGTCGGCGTCGCCGTATTCGATCATGCGGCCAGCTTGACCAATGCAATGCAGACCGGTGGTGCAGGCCGTGACGATGGCGATGTTGGGGCCCTTAAAGCCGAATTTCATCGACACATGTCCGGCGATCATGTTGATGATGGAGCCGGGTACAAAAAACGGCGTGATACGCCTGGGCCCCTTGGCAACCAGTTCAACCTTGGTATCTTCAATCAGCGGCAGGCCGCCAATGCCCGAACCGATGACGCAACCTATACGCACGGCCTGGTCTTCGGTCAGCAAATCGCCTATTGGCAAACCGCTGTCAGCCACGGCCTGACAAGCTGCAGCCATGCCGTAATGGATGAAAGTATCCATGTGCCGGCCTTCTTTTTCAGCGATGTAATCACTGATCTGGAAACCCTTGACCTCGCCTGCGATCTTGCAGGAGAAAGCGCTGGCATCAAACTTGGTAATCAGCCCGATGCCTGATTTCCCGGCCAGAAGGTTGGCCCAATTCTCAGCTACCGTGTTACCCACGGGGCTGATACAACCCAGACCTGTCACAACGACGCGACGACGGCTCATTCGCAAATCCTGGAGAAAAACTCAAAAGGCCGCGAACGGCCTTTGAGTCGGTTGGGGAAAAGCCTGATCAGGCTTTGTGATGGGTGTTGGCGTAATCAATCGCGTTTTGCACGGTGGTGATTTTCTCTGCGTCCTCGTCAGGGATCTCAATGCCAAACTCGTCTTCGAGTGCCATCACCAGTTCCACTGTGTCAAGTGAGTCTGCGCCCAAGTCGGCCACAAACGATTTCTCGCTGGTGACTTGGCCTTCTTCAACGCCAAGTTGTTCGGCAATAATTTTCTTAACACGTGCTTCGATATCGCTCATAGTTCCCTCTGAGGGTTGTGAATTAATCCGTGATTTTAGCCGCTTAGAGAGCACTCTCCCTTCAGACCTGCCGGACGGATGCGAACCGGCTTAAAACTCAGTTTTTACATCAAAAGGCCTCACATGTACATGCCGCCGTTGACATGGATTTCCTGCCCTGTGATGTAGCCGGCTTCCGGGCTTGCCACGAAAGCCACCGCGTGCGCAATATCTTGAGGCTTGCCCAGGTGCCCCAGCGGGATCTGACCGAGCAATGCTTTTTGCTGCTCTTCGGGCAAACCGGCTGTCATATCTGTTTCTATGAAACCTGGGGCAATACAGTTAACTGTGATGCCGCGCGAGCCCAACTCACGGGCCAGCGCCCGCGTCATGCCGGCCACGCCGGCCTTGGCGGCAGCGTAATTGGCCTGCCCGGGGTTACCGGATGCACCCACCACTGAAGTGATGCTGATGATACGGCCGTAGCGCTGTTTCATCATGGTGCGCATGACGCCGCGGCTCATGCGAAACACCGCCTTGAGGTTGGTGTCGAGCACCGCATCCCAGTCATCGTCTTTTAATCGCATGGCCAGCATGTCGCGGGTAATGCCTGCGTTATTGACCAAGACCTGAATCCCGCCGTGCTCTTTAACCAGGCTGTCGATCAAGGATTCAATGCCGGCCGCATCGGTCACGTTGAGGTTTTTGCCGGCGCAGCCCGGAAAAGCTGCAAGCGTGCTTGAAATATGGGCGGCACCCTCATCCGTGGTGGCCGTCCCGATGACCTTCATGCCCCGACGCGCAAGTTCGAGTGCAATGGCTGCGCCAATGCCGCGCGTAGCCCCTGTGACCAGCGCCAGCTGGCCTTGAATTTGGATGTCAGTCATGCTTTGCTCATTAAGAGTGTTTTAACTTCGGCCAGGCTCGCAGGATCGAACAGGGCTGCGCCCGTCAGTTCAGCGTCTATGCGCTTGACCATGCCGGCCAGCACTTTGCCGGGGCCGCATTCGATCAGGGTGTGCAGACCACGCGCCTTGATTGCCAGCACACACTCGACCCAGCGCACGGGGCCAAAAGCCTGCCGGAACAGTGCATCGCGAAGGCGGTCAAGGTCAGATTCGACGGCCACATCAATGTTGTTAACCACAGGAATCTGCGGCGCAGCCAGACTCAAAGAAGCTAGTTTTTCGCGGAGTTTATCTGCTGCAGGCTTCATCAGACTCGAGTGAAAAGGCGCAGAAACCGCCAAAGGCAAAGCGCGTTTGGCGCCGTTGGATTTGAGCACCTCGCAAGCCTTGTCAACGGCCGCCTTGCTGCCGGCAATCACGGTTTGACCCGGGTCATTGAAATTAACGGCCTCGACCACTTCGGCGGAACCCGGTCCAAAACTGCGCACAGCTTCTGCGCAACCGTCAATGACTTTGTCGGCTGGCATGCCGAGAATGGCAGCCATGGCACCCACGCCCACAGGCACCGCATCCTGCATGGCTTGCGCCCGAAAGCGCACCA
>CAMBWM010000189.1 GCA_945871335.1 Polaromonas sp. YR568
TGGTTTTGGGCCTGGCCGCCTGCAGCTTGTCTGCGCAGGCGCAGCAGACGGTGAAGATCGGTTTTCTGGGTACTTTGTCCGGCCCGGCCGGTGCTTTGGGCCAGGACCAGTACGACGCTTTCATGCTCGGTGTGGAACACAACGGCGGCAAATTGGGCGGCGCGACTGTTCAAGTCATCAAAGAAGATGATCAGCTCAAGACCGATCTGGGCGTGCAGCTGGCGCAAAAACTCATTGAGCGTGACAAGGTGAGCATCATCACCGGCGTGACTTTTTCCAACGTCATGATGGCCATTCACAAGCCCATCACTGACGCAGGTGTGCTCCTGGTGGGCTCCAACGCCGGCCCCTCGCCTTTGACCGGCAAAGGCTGCAGCCCCCTGTTTTTCTCGACTTCCTGGAACAACGACTCGCTGCACGAGTCCATGGGCCAGCACGCCACCGACTCAGGCTACAAAAAAGTCTATCTGCTCGCGCCAAACTACCAGGCCGGTAAAGACGCCTTGTCCGGTTTCAAGCGCTTTTACAAAGGTCAGGTGCTCGACGAGGTCTACACCCAGCTCAACCAGCCCGACTACTCGGCTGAAATCGCGCAGTTGCAAGCGGCCAAGCCGGAGGCCATCTACGTGTTTTACCCGGGCGGCATGGGCGTGAACTTTGTCAAGCAATACCAGCAAGCCGGCCTCTTGGGCAAGCTGCCGTTGCTGTCAACATCTACCGTAGACGGCACCACTTTGCCGGCGCTCAAAGACATCGCCTTGGGCGTGGTGACCGGCTCTCCGTACAGTGCTGACCTGGACAATCCGCAAAATAAAAAGTTTGTGGATGACTTCAAGAAGAAGTACAACCGAGTGCCTTCGCTGTACGCTGCGCAAAGCTATGACGCTGCTTCGCTGATCAACGCAGCGCTGACCAAGACCGGCGGCAAATCTGACAACAAGGAGGCACTGCGTGCCGCCCTGAAGTCGTCCGAGTTCAAGTCGGTGGGCGGCCCCTTCAAACTCAACACCAACCAGTTCCCGATTCGCAACTTCTACCGTGTGGATGTGGCTAAGGATGCATCGGGCCAGGCTGCTTTGGTTAACAGGGGTGTGGTGCTCAAAGACCATGCGGATGCTTACTATAAAGAGTGCGCTCTGAAGTAAGCTTTGCCTTTGCGACAGACCTGACCGGCCCTGCCGGCCAGGTCTTTTTTTAACTTTCGTCGAGCGATGCCCCCTATGTCCTGTTTTTTAACCAGGCCGGAACCCAAGTGCTTGGCTTTGTTGCTCGCGCCATGACCACGTCACTGTTTTTTATCCAGATCCTCAACGGCTTGCAACTGGGGGTTCTGCTGTTCATGTTGTCGGCTGGCCTGACGCTGGTCTTCGGTATCATGAATTTTGTCAATCTGGCGCATGGCAGCCTGTACATGATGGGCGCCTACTTTGCCGCCAGCGCGTACGCCAAAACAGATTCTTTCATCCTGGCCGCATTGGTCGGCATTGCCGGCAGCGCTGCGCTGGGTTTTCTGGTCGAGCGGGTGGTGGCTTCGCGTCTTTATGCCAGAGACCACCTGGACCAGGTGCTGGCCACCTTTGGTCTGATTTTGTTTTTTAATGAGATCGCCCGCTGGGTCTGGGGTGCTTCACCGGTTTACATGAACGTGCCGCCCGCTTTGTCCGGCACCATCAACCTATTGGGTATTTCTTACTCGGCTTATCGCTTTGCCATCATCGTGGTCGGTTTGCTGGTGGCGCTGGGCTGCTATGTGCTGATCAACAAAACCCGCGTCGGCATGCTGATACGTGCCGGCTCCAGCAACCCGACCATCGTTGCGGCGCTGGGCGTCAACATCAAGCTGCTCAATGCCACCATTTTTGCCTTGGGTGCGGCACTGGCCGGCGTGGCGGGCTTGATGAGCGGGCCTATCTTGTCGGTGCAGACCGGCATGGGTGAGCCTATCTTGATCACCGCCATGATTGTTATCGTGATCGGCGGCATCGGCTCGGTGCGGGGCGCTTTTTATTCGGCGATTATCGTCGGCTTGATCGACACGGCAGGCAGGGCCTTTTTGCCCATGATGCTGCGCGAGTTTCTGGACCGTAGCACGGCGCAGGCGGCCGGACCGGCGCTGGCCTCGATGTTGACTTGTATCTTCATGGCCGCCGTGCTGGCGCTGAAACCGGCCGGTCTTTTTCCGGTGAAAAACCAATGATGCGCAACACTTTGACTGCGTGGTTTGTGGCGCTGGTGGTGCTGATGTTATTGGCCGTGCCGGCTTACGCCAGGCTGGCCAATGAACCATTTGCCGTGACCTTTGTGAGCCGGATTCTGGTGTTTGCTTTGGCCGCTATCAGCCTGAATTTAATTCTGGGCTATGGCGGCATGGTCAGCTTTGGCCATGCCTTGTACATGGGGCTGGGGGCTTATGTGGTGGGTATTTTGGCGCAGCATGGTGTGAGCAACGGCTGGGTTCAGTTGGCTGCAACACTGGCCACCTGCGCGCTGGTCGGGCTGTTGACGGGGGCCATCTCATTGCGCACTTCCGGCATTGCCTTCATCATGATCACGCTGGCTTTTGCACAGATGTTTTACTACCTTTTTGTGAGCCTCAAACAGTATGGCGGCGACGACGGCTTGTCTATACCGGCGCGCAGTGAATTTGGCCTGTTCAGCTTAGGATCTCCGCTGGCGCTGTACTTCACGGCCCTGGCGCTGGTGTTGCTTTCATTAGCGCTGACCCGGCGCCTGGTGGTCGCGCGCTTTGGTATGGTTTTGCAGGGCTGCCGCATCAATGAGCGGCGCATGAACGCCATGGGTTTCCCGACCTTTCGCTACAAGCTCACTGCTTATGTGTTGTCGAGCATGCTGTGCGGACTCTCCGGCCTCTTGTATGCGAATTTGACCGGTTTTACATCGCCGGCCTACCTGGCCTGGACCTTGTCGGGCGAGTTGATCGTGATGGTGGTCCTGGGCGGTATGGCCACGGTGTTCGGCCCGCTGGTGGGAGCCATCACCTTGTTGGTGAGTGAAGAAATTTTGAAGGCGCTGACCGACCACTGGATGGCTGTTTTGGGCCCCTTGATTGTGCTGGTGGTGCTGACTGCGCGCCGCGGCCTGTACGGCTACTTGCTGGACATCGATGCCTGGCGCGCACGCCGCCAAAGGGCGGCAGCTAACTCTACCGGAGAGCAGCCATGACCTGTATGCTGCGGATCCGGCAACTGAGCAAGCGCTATGGCGGCTTGCTGGCCACGGACCAACTCTCGCTGTCACTGGCTCCCGGCGAGCTGCATGCCATCATCGGCCCTAATGGCGCGGGCAAGACCACCTTGATAGGTCAGTTGAGCGGCGAAGTCGCACCCGACAGTGGCGCTATCGAGTTTGACGGTCAGGACATCACTGCCTTGCTGCCCGCGCAGCGTGCCTTGCGGGGCCTGGCCCGTTCTTACCAGATCACTTCGGTGTTCCCCGAGTTCAGCGTGCTTGAAAACGTCACGCTGGCCATGCAGGCGCACCGCGGTCACAGCTTTGGTTTTTGGACGCCCATGCTCGCGCAGCCCGCCCTGGTAGAGCCCGCCGTGCGCGCCATTGCGCAGGCGGGTTTGTCCGAGCGCTGCACTTCCAAGGTCTCAGAGTTGGCGCATGGCGAACGGCGTCAATTGGAGTTGGCTATGGTGCTGGTGGCCGAACCCAAGTTGCTGCTGCTTGACGAACCCATGGCCGGCATGAGCCACCAGGAGTCCGGCAACGTGGTTCGCACCCTGCAAGGGCTCAAGGGCCGTTACACCATGCTGCTGGTTGAGCACGACATGGACGCGGTGTTTGCGCTGGCCGACCGTATTTCGGTGATGGTTTACGGGCGCATCATCGCCAGCGGCACACCGGATGACATTCGCAACAACGAAGAAGTGAAAATCGCTTACCTGGGTGAAGAGGCCTTACCGCTATGAGCTCTCCCCAAGACTTGCTGCGCATCAGTGCCATTGAAGTTTGCTACGGCGACGCCCAGGCTTTGTTCGGTGTGGACTTGTCTATCGCTGAAGGTGAGTTTGTCACCTTGCTCGGTCGTAACGGCATGGGCAAGACAACAACGGTGCGTACGGCAACCGGCATCCTGCACGCGCGCAGTGGCAGCGTCCATTTTGCCGGGCAGGACGTCTCCCTTTGGCCGTCTTACAAAATTGCGCGTCTGGGTTTGGGGCTGGTGCCCGAGCAGCGCCAGGTTTTTCCCAACCTCACGGCATATGAAAACCTGGTGGCAACGGCGCACAACCGCTTGCAGCGCAGCGATCCCTGGACGCTCGAGCGGGTGTACCGGCTTTTCCCCAGGCTCAAAGAGCGCGCCGGTAACCTGGGTGCCAACTTGTCGGGTGGTGAGCAGCAAATGCTGGCTATCGGGCGGGCGCTCATGACCAACCCGCGCCTACTGGTTCTCGACGAGGCGACCGAAGGCCTGGCACCGCTGGTTCGCAGCGAAATCTGGTCTTGCCTGGAGTCGCTCAAAAACACAGGCCTGTCGGTGCTGGTCATCGACAAAAATATCGGCCCTTTGCTGCGCATTGCCGACAGTCACTTTGTGCTGGAGAAGGGGCGTACCGTCTGGAGCGGCAGCTCACAAAGCCTGCTGGACCAGAAAGACATTCTGAAAGAAACACTTGGCGTCTGAGGGCGGCGCGGGCCCGGCCGGGTGGCGTAGTTTCAGCCCTGAAGAACTGGCGCGCCAATACAGTCCCCGCAGCACCGTAGACAACCTGGACGCGTTACTGCAAGACTACCGCGCACAGTCGCAGCCCATGTATGAACTGCCGCACCTGCGCGATCTGCGCTACGGGCCGCAAGCCGACGAGTTGCTCGATTTGTTTCCGGT
>CAMBWM010000190.1 GCA_945871335.1 Polaromonas sp. YR568
CTCAGCGGCACGTCAGCAAGTTCGCTGACCGGGTAAATCACAAAGAAGTTCACGCGCATAGAACTCCAATCCACTTTACGCAAACTGGTGATACGTGCTTCGCTGATTTGTCCGCCGATGTCGAAGCGCAGGGAGTCACCCAACTTCAAACCCAGGGTATCAGCCAGGCCTTGCTCAAGGCTGAGGGCATTTTTTTCTTCGGGTGTCCAGCGGCCGGTCAACACCTGGTTATAGGCCGGCAGCGTAGCGGCGTTGGAGAGATTAAATTCACGGTCCACCAGACGCTGCGCACGTGCGTCTGCATAGTCTTCGGGTTTGACCGGCTGGCCGTTAACGGCGACCAAGCGGCCGCGAATCATGGGAAACCAGTCATAGCGGCTTACGCCTGCTTCCCGCAGTGCTTGTTGAAAGGCATCACTTTGCTCGGGTTGCACGTTGATGATGAAACGGTTCGGTGCATCCGGCGGTGTGGCCTGGCGCCAGCTGCTGATGAGGTCGGTGCGCAGCAAGACCAGCAACACCAGCGCCAGCAGGCCCACCGCCAGCGCACTGACTTGCACCACTGCAAAAGCCGGCCGCGCCGCCAACTGCCGCGTGGCCAGTACCAGCCAGCGCGGCGCCGTGGCCTCGTTGACACTGGCGCGCAGCAAACGCAGCGCCGCATAACTGGCCAGTGCAAACAGCAGTACCGCGCCGGCAAAGCCGCCCACAGCGATCAGTCCGAGCTTGACATCGCTGCTGGCGGCCAATAGCAAGATGGCAAAACCCAGCACACCCACCAAAAGCACCGCCATGGAGGCCGGCTTAAGTTTGCCGACATCGCGGCGTATGACACGCAGCGGGGGGACCTGCGCCAGTTGCAATACTGGGGGCAAGCCAAAGGCCAGCAGTAAGGTCAAGCCCATGCCCATGCCAAAAGCCACCGGCCAGAGCGTCGCAGCCGGCAGCGCCGCCTCGACCAGGCCGGCAAGTAACAGCACGAAGACGTTGTGCACTGCAAATCCCAAGGCGACGCCCAGGGCGCTGGCAAACAGGCCAACCAGCACAAACTCAAAGCTGTAGGCCAGCGCAATGGTGCGCTGCGACTGGCCCAGCACGCGCAGCATGGCGCAGTCGTCCAGGTGTTTGGCGGCAAAGCCGCGCGACACGATGGCCACGGCCACCGCACTGAGCAGGGCCGCCAACAGGCTGACCAGGTTGAGGAATTTTTCGGCACGGTCCAGCGTCTGACGCATTTCCGGCCTGCCGCTGTCCATTGACTCTATGCGCAGGCCGCGCACATCGTTTTGATCTAGTACTTGCGTCGTCCAAGCGATGTAAGCCTTGACAGCCCGGTCCTCGCCGGCCACGGCCAGGCGGTAGGTGCTGCGGCTGGTCGGCTGAACCAGACCAGTGGCTGCAACATCGGCCTGATTGAGCATCACGCGCGGCGAAAAACTGATGAAGCCGCCACCGCGGTCGGGCTCACTGACGATGATCTTGCTGACCCGCAAGCTCGCATCACCCAGCAGCAGGGGCTGGCCCATTTCAAGGCTGAGGGCATCCAGCAGCGCGGCCTCCACCCAAACCGTGCCGGCTGCGGGAATCTCACGCGTCAGCTCACCGCTCAGGCCGGGACCTTCGGCCACGCGTAAATTTCCTCGCAAGGGATAGCCGGCTGCCACCGCCTTGAAAGCGACCAATTTACTGGCGCCGCCGTCTTCGTCACGCGCCCGCGCCATGGTGGGAAAACTCAGCTGCTGGCTTGTGCGTAAGCCCAAGGCCAAGGCCTTGTCCAGAAATTCTGCAGGTGCCGGCTGGTCGCTGTTGACGATGACATCACCCCCCAGTAATTGACGCGCATCACGCTCGAGCCCACCCTTGAGGCGGTCGGCAAAAAAACCAACCGCAGTCAGCGAAGCCACGGCCAATGTGACCGCCACGATGAGCAGCCGCAGTTCGCCGGCACGCAAGTCGCGCCAAGTTGATTGCCAGCCGAGTTGAAGGAAAAGAGTTTTCATGATGCCAATCCGGGTTCCAGCAACAGGCGTCCAGCACTGGCGTAGCAAACAAAGCGCTTGTTTGTGGCACGCCCGATGGCGCAGACGCCCACTGACTGCGCAATATGGTGGCCCATTTGAGTGATGCCGCTGCGTGAAACCACCACGGGCACGCCCATCTGCGCCGACTTGATGACCATCTCACTGGTCAGGCGCCCCGTCGTATAAAACGCCAGGCCCGGCGCAGGTGCGCCAGATATCTCTTGCGAAGCCGCAAAGCTCATCCACAACCAACCGGCAATGGTGTCAATGGCGTTGTGTCGCCCCACATCTTCGACAAACAGCAGCATCTCCGGCTCGTCGCCAAGCAAGCTGAACATGGCACAAGCATGCACAGAGCCCGCCGACTTGTAGGTGCTTTCTTGCAGGCGGATGGTGTTGATGAGGCTGTAGAGCTGGCGCTGGGTGATACACGCCTCAGCCGGCAGCTCGAGCTCATCGACCTCGTCCATGAGACCGCCGAAAACGCTGCCCTGACCGCAGCCGGTGGTGACCACCCGGCGTGCCGTTTTTTCATCCAAGTTGTTAATGCCGTCACGCGTTTTAACGGCTGCAGCGCCCACATCCCAGTCGACTGTGATCGACTCGACTTGGCTAGCGTGACTGATCAAACGCTGGTTGCGCAGGTAACCCAGCACCAGCAACTCAGGGTGTGCGCCCAAGGTCATCAGCGTGACAAGCTCTCGCTTGTCCACATAGACCGTCAGCGGGCGCTCGGCCGGAATCGACATGCTCAAGCGCTCGCCATGCTCGTTAAGCACCTCGACTTCGCAAGTGAGCGGGGCCGTGGCACGGGTCAGGGTCGGCAAATGGTGTGCGTTGTGCACAGTCGTGGCAGGCGTGGTCATGGCGCAAGGCTACATCAAAAAAGCCGACCCCTTGCGGAGCCGGCTTTTAAAGAACGCGGTGCAGCTGTCATGAGCAGCAAGCGCGGCGCACTGCCAAAACCAGCCTCATGGGGAATGATTTCAGACAGGCTCCAGCGCCAGGGCTGCCAGCGGTTGTCAATGCGCTCACGCCGCATGACCACAGCCACCTCCACAAATGGACGGCGTAGCCCAGCATCGGTCTCTGGCGTGTGCAACTGAAAATCAGACATGGGCGCAGTGTAAGGGCGAGATGCCTGCACTCGGGTCTGTCAGGTCACCGGTGCCGGATTGAACAGCACCAGCGCGTTGTGCAGCTTCCAGTGCTCGGCCCAGGTTTTTTTGCGGCCGCTGGCGACTTCGAGCATCAACTCAAAAAGCTCCCAACCCACGGCCTCGATAGTTTTTTCGCCGGTCGCAATGGTGCCGGCGTTGACGTCCATCAGGTCGTGCCAGCGGCGGGCCAGATCACTGCGCGTAGCGACCTTGATCACCGGCACTTCGGCCAGGCCGTAGGGCGTGCCGCGGCCGGTGGTGAAGACGTGCAGGTTCATGCCTGCGGCCAGTTGCAAGGTACCGCAAATGAAATCACTGGCCGGCGTGGCGGTGTAGGTCAGGCCGCGGGTTTTGAGCTTTTCACCCGGGGCGAGCACGCCGGAAATCGGCGACGAGCCGGACTTGACGATAGAGCCCATGGCTTTTTCAACGATGTTGGACAGGCCGCCTTTTTTGTTGCCGGGCGTGGTGTTGGCGCTGCGGTCTGCGCCGCCACGCTGCAAATAAGCGTCGTACCAGGCCATCTCTCGGACCATGGCCTCGGCCACTTCCGGACTGCTGGCGCGCGAGGTCAGCTGGTCAATGCCGTCACGCACTTCGGTGGTTTCAGAAAACATCACGCTGGCGCCGGCGCGCACCAGCAAGTCGGTACAAAAGCCAACGGCCGGGTTGGCGGTAACGCCGGAAAAAGCGTCGCTGCCGCCACACTGCAC
This sequence comes from Polaromonas sp. YR568, assembly GCA_945871335.1. The sequence goes on from CAMBWM010000190.1 coordinate 3,895, forward strand.
GCCCACCACCAGCTCTGAAGCCGGCACAGTCTCGCGCCGGCGCGCGTTCAGCCTTGTCAAATGCACTTCGGCTTGCCGCATGATGGACTCGACCATCGACATGAAACCTACGTGCGCGTCGTCTTGGAGGCAGACCACATCCAGCGCGGTGTCACCACTCTGGCGCACATCGATCAGCGGGATGCTGCCGGGGGGCAGCAAGCGCTCGGGCTGCAGCTTTTCACAGCCCAGGCTGACCAACATGACTTCGCCGCCGAAGTTCGGGTTCAGGCTGATGTTGCGCAGCGTGCGTATGGGCACGATGGCGTCCGGTGCATCAATCGCAACGCCGCAGCCGTAGGCATGTTCAAGTGAAACGACGTCGTCCACATGGGGAAAGCGCGGCAGTAATTCGGCTTTGATACGCCGCACCGCAAACTCTGTCACGCCGGCCACGCATTGCACGGTCTGGGTGATGGCCAGGATGTTGCGGGTGCCCACCGAGCCGTCGATGTTGCGGTAGCCCTCGAAGGTGTAACCCTCCAGCGCCGGCATGGGCGCGGGCTTGACGGTGGCCATGGGCAAGTTCACGAGCTCGCGGGCCGCAGGCATGTCGAGTAGCTTTTCATGCACCCAACTGCCCGCGTCAATCGCCTTGAGGGCGTAGCCGATGGGAATGCCGTAGCGCAGTACCGGTTGCCCGGCAATCAGATCACTCAGCGCCACCTTGTGGCCTTGCGGCACGCGCTCGGTCAGCACCAGCCCGCCAGGCAAAACAGTGCCCGCCGGCAAGCCGCCGTCATTGCCAACAATGGCCACGTTGTCGCGCTCGTGCATGCGGATGATGACAGGGGCGGCGCTGGCTTGTGATGTCATGCGTGGACTCTCAAAAAGGGTCGGAGCGATCAGGTATTTTTGGAGATCGTGATGCTCGGGAACTTGG
>CAMBWM010000191.1 GCA_945871335.1 Polaromonas sp. YR568
GTTGGCCGGGTCCGGCCGGCCTCTATCGACAAGCGCGCTTTACGCCAGATGTCCAACGGTTTGAGTTGCTTAGCGGCCAGCATGCGCTCTGCGGCAGTGCGGCAGCCTTCGTCTGCATCGCGCTGCGCGTACCAGTTCTGGCGAACCAGATCGACCAGCGCGGCAGTCCCTTCAGGACCGTTTTTTTGATGCTCGATGGCCCAGGCAAAACAACGCACTTCGCGGTCGTCACCCATGCGGAACTGCGGATGCTCTGCGGCAAAGCCGGCCCAGTCGCGACGCTGGCCCAGCAGGATTAACCAGTCGTTGCGCAAGCGATCTTCCTGGTAGGTTCCGGCGTAGCGCGCCAAAAAGGCTTGCACCTCGGCACCGCTGGCCACACCCAGGCGGTTGCTCAACTCCCAATAAGCGGCCCAGGGCTCGAGTACATGGCCACGTGTTTGCGGCAGCAGCGCCGCCATTTTGGCCTTGTCCTCGCGCTTGAAGGCTTGAGCCATCTCAAGAACCGCCTCATCAGCGCGGCTCAAGGCCACGGTTTTTTGCTGCGCCTGCAAAGCCGCCGGCAAGGCTGTCAAAGAGCCTGTCAGGGCCAGCAATACGGCTGTTCTCATAAATTTCGATAGCATCGGGTGATTATGGACAAATTAACCGCCCGCAAAAAACTCATCGAGCAACGCCTGAACATGCCAGACCGCCTGGCTCGCGCAGACTTGCTACAGCGCGTCATGCGCATCTGGCTGGTCGGGCGGCCGGACCAGGTGATTGGCGCCTACTGGCCGATCAAGGGGGAGTTTGACCCCTTGCCGGCCCTTTACCGCTGGCAGGAAGACGCTGTGCTGGGCGCCTTGTTTGAGCCCGATACGCCGCTCACACCCGACGGCAGCAGCCAAAGCCAGACCGAAAGCCAGGCCAACCGTTCGCCACGCAAGATCGGTTTGCCGGTGGTGGACAAGGTGCTCAAGACCTTGACCTTCCACGCCTGGTACCCCGGCTGCCCCATGGAAGAAGACGCCTACGGTATTCCCAAGCCCAAGGACACCGAAGTGATCGTGCCGACGCTGCTGTTCGTGCCCTGCGTGGGCTACGGCCCCGGCGGCTACCGCTTGGGCTACGGCGGCGGCTTTTATGACCGCACCCTGGCCAGTCTGCAGCCTAAGCCGGTGACCGTGGGGCTGGGTTACAGCCACGGTTGGTTGCCTGAACTCGAGCCCGAAGCGCACGACGTGCCGCTGGACGCTTTGCTCAACGATGAAGGCGTGGTCTGGGCGGGCTGAGGCGACCGAGACGCCGGCCACCCAAGCGCGCTCACTGCGGACGCAGCAAGGCCCGAAAATCCTGTTCGTAGCCCTGCAGTCTGGCCTGCGCTTTTTGGCGCTGCGCCGGCGTGGTGCTGTTGTGCAGATCTGCAAAGGTCTGGCAGTTGTGTAACTTGATTTGGCGGGCGTCATGGCGGTAGCTCAGGTCCGGTGAAAGAACAGCGCGGTTGAAGACACCTTCGAGCGCTGCTGAGGCTTGGGCGGCGCCGGGCCCGCTGGGCGAAGCCAGGCTGCGCAAGGTCTGCAACATGTCCTGCTGGCGGCGCAGGCGTTCTGCATAAGCGCGCTGAGGGTCAAAGCCGGATTGGCCCAAACGTGTTTGCAGCAGGGACTGCTGCCGCTCATCGAGCTTGCCGTAGAGCATTTCGGTGCGCTCAAGCGATTTCTCGAACCGCTTTTCACGCAGCTGCTGCGGCGTACCGCTCAGGTAATCTTCGCGGTATTTGAGGTTGCTCTTGGAGAACTTGCGCTCCATGTGGGCCAATTGGCTGGCGTCCAGGTTTGCCAGTTTTTGCAAGTCGTTGGCACCTGTGGCGCTTTGGTCCAGACGCACCATGCCCTGGAGTGTGTTCAGCACATGTTCCTGGATTTCTTCGTAGAAATCGCAGGCCCTGGCGGGCGTCAGGGGTTCTGTTATCTGGCGCTGCATTTTTTGCAAGCTCTCGATGTAAGCTGGCAGCTGGGTTTGCCGGTGCCACACATGGACTTGTTCGAGCGCGGTTTTGAGTGCCGGTTTTTGCACTGCGTTGAAATCCACATAGTCATCAAGGTACCAGTCCACCAGCAGCGGGGCCTGGTTGTAGGCCAGCCGGACTGTGCTGCAGCCTTGCAGGCCCAGCATGAGTGCGCTAAGGCCGATAATCCCCAGCAGGTTTCTACACAACGACAGGTAAGCAGGACAACTCATGGCAACTCCGATTGACGTCGTCATCATGGCCGCCGGCAAGGGCACGCGGATGAAGAGCGCATTGCCCAAAGTGTTACATCGTTTGGGCGGAAGCGCTTTGCTCAGCCATGTACTCCAGCGCGCCGCAGAGTTATCGGCCCGGCAGGCCGTGGTGATTACCGGCCACGGCGCCGATGCAGTGGAGGCCGCACTGGCCGGCAGCCCTCTGGATTTGCCACTGCAATGCGTGCGGCAAGAGCCGCAGCTGGGGACCGGTCATGCGGTGCAGCAAGCCCTGCCCCAACTGACAGATGACGGCGTGACGCTCATTTTGTCCGGCGACGTGCCCTTGACCGAGACCGCCACATTGCAAGCCCTGCTGGCCCTGTGCGACGGCCGCCAATTGGCCTTGCTCACTTTGGCCCTGCCTGAACCGAGCGGCTACGGCCGCATCGTGCGCGCTGCACCCGGGGGCCCTGTGCTGGCCATCGTCGAGCACAAAGACGCCAGCAGCGCCCAGCGCGCCATCACTGAAATTTACAGCGGCATCATGGCGCTGCCCACGCGCTTGCTGCGCCAGTGGCTGGGCCGGCTTGACAACAAAAATTCGCAAGGCGAGTACTACCTCACCGACATCGTGAAGTTTGCCGTGGCGGACGGGGTGCCGGTGGCCGCCCACCAGATCACCGACGCCGCGCAGGTGGCCGGCGTCAACAGCCCCGCGCAACTGGCCGAGCTCGAGCGCAGCTACCAGCTGCGTCTGGCGGCAGCGCTGATGGAGCGCGGCACACGGCTGGCCGACCCGGCGCGCCTGGATGTGCGCGGCCAACTCAGTTGCGGCAGCGATGTCGAGATCGACGTCAATTGTATTTTTGAAGGCCAAGTATTTCTAGGCGATGGCGTGCGAGTGGGCGCTAACTGTTTTATTGCCAACGCACACATTGATGCCGGCGCGGTGATCAAGCCCTTCACCCACATCGACGGCGAAACGCAGGGCGTGCAGGTCGGCACCGGCGCACTGGTCGGCCCGTTTGCCAGGCTGCGCCCGGGCGCGCATCTGGGTGCCGAGGTGCACATTGGCAATTTTGTCGAGGTGAAAAACGCCACCCTGGGCCGCGGTGCCAAGGCCAACCACCTGGCCTATCTGGGTGACGCCACGGTGGGTGAGCGTGTGAACTTTGGCGCGGGCAGCATCACCGCCAACTATGACGGCGCTAACAAGCACCAAACAGTCATTGAGGCCGATGTGCATGTGGGCAGCAATTGCGTGCTGGTGGCGCCCGTCACTTTGGGCGCAGGCGGCACCATAGGCGGTGGCTCGACCATCACCAAAAACACGCCCGCTGGCGCGCTGAGTGTGGCGCGCGGCAAGCAGGTCAGCGTGGCCAACTGGAAGCGGCCGCTTAAAAAACCAAAACCCTAATTAGGGGCTGCTAAAAAACGGCCTCAGGCCGTCGCTGCTTCCGCAAAAGCAATTTGCACCTTGAGCGACTGAGATTTGTCAGCCGCCAGGGCAAAGGCTTCGACGGCTCGCTCAAAGGGCAGCACGGCCGTGATGACCGGCTTGCCGTCGATCAGGCCGCTGTTGAGAAACTGCACCGCATTGGCAAATTCGGCGTGAAAGCGGAAGGTGCCGCGCAGATCAATTTCTTTGGCCACAATCTGGTTCATGGGCAAAGCGATTTCACCGCCCAGGCCCACCGCGACCAGCACGCCGCGCGGCGCAATGACGTCCATCGCAGCGCGCAATGCGGGCTCGCTGCCGGAGGCCTCGAACACCGCGTCAAATTGGCCTTTGTCAGCCTTGTATTTGTCGAGCGCATCGGTCTGCGTGCGCAGGTTGATGGTTTCGTCAGCGCCCATCTGGCGCGCGCATTGCAGAGGCAGATCAGCGATGTCGGCAGCGACGATGCGCGCCGCGCCGGCGCGCCGCAAGCCGCCTATCAACAAAGAACCAATGGGCCCGCAGCCGGTGACCAGCACCTGCTTGCCCAGTACGCCGCCGGCGCGCTGAATCGCATGCAGGCCGACCGACAGCGGCTCGGCCAGTGCCGCCTCGGACAGGCTCAGGTGGTCCGCCACCGGATGGGCCTGGCTGGCGCTGATCAACAGCTGCTCACTGAAAGCGCCCTGAATGTGCGGGAAAGGCATGGCGCTGCCGTAAAAACGCATGTTCAGGCAATGGTTTTGCATGCCGGTCTGGCAAAAACGGCAGCTGCCGCAGGGCCGAGAAGGCGATATGGCGATGCGCTGGCCTTTGGTAAAACCGCTGACCTTCGAGCCCATGGCCTGCACGACACCAGAGACCTCGTGGCCCAGGGCCATGGGCTGCTTGATGCGCACGGTGCCGAATCCGCCGTGCTGGTAGTAGTGCAGATCCGAGCCGCAGATACCGCCGAAAGCCACCGACACCAGCAACTCGTGCTCGCCCATGGCAGGCAGGTCCCTGTTTTCGAGTCGCAAATCCTGGGCTGAATGAATAACGAGCGCGCGCATGGTGTGAGACCTTTCAGAGCTTTAGAGTGTGGCGGTGACGCCGCCGTCCACATACAAAATATGTCCGTTGACAAAACAAGAGGCTTCGCTGGCCAGAAAAACTGCCGCCCCGCC
>CAMBWM010000192.1 GCA_945871335.1 Polaromonas sp. YR568
CCGTTGTCCGGGTTGACTTGCACTTCCAAGGCAACGGCGCAGTAGCCGGCAATGTTTTTGTATTTGGCAAAACCAATTCCGCGGCCGTAGCCCGGGCGTTTGCGCCACTGGCTCCAACCGAATTTTTCTGCGGCTTTGACAATCGAATCGCGGGCACGCGGGTCTTTCATGAAGCGCAGGCGGTATTCAACCGGGTCTACGCCGCCGGCAAAAGCCAGCTCGTCGATGAAAGATTCGATGGCCACCACGTTGGCATACGCGCCCAGGCCCCGTGTGGACGACACCCGCACCGGCATGTCAGTGATGAAGTTGGTGGTGACGTTCTGGCCCGGAAAGTCGTACAGCGCAATGGCATTGCGGTCGGCCGAGAAGTTGGGCGCGCCGCCGTTGACGGGCTTGGGTATAGCAAAAGGTTTTTCGAGATAGCGCGCCGACAGCAAATTGCCGGCCTGGCCACCCGGGCGGGTGCCGTGGGGTGTGGACCAGAGCGTTAAGTCCCAGTCAAGGATGTTGCCTTGGGCGTCTAGGCCGGCTTTGGTCTTGATGACCATGGCCGAGCCGTAGGGTTCCCACTGGTGCTCTTGCTCGCGGGTGTATTGCAAGAACACCGGTTTACCCGGCACCGCAACAGCCAGCAAGGCGGCGTCGGCGGCGGCATCGTCTGCCATGTTGTGCCCGTAACAGCCTGAGCCCTGCATGTGCTGCAAGCGGACTTTCTCCAGCGGCATTTCCAGCATTTTAGAAATGGCCATGCGGGTTTCAAAGACCGACTGGCTGTGGGTCTGCACCACCAAAACGCCGTCGCTGCCCAACGTGGCAATGCCTGCCGAAGTGCCGATGGACGCATGCATGTGATACGGCCGGAAGTAGCTGGCTTCGACCACCTTGGCAACCGTGCCGGGGCTCAAACGGGGCTGACGCTTGGTTTCGATCACTTTATCGACCGGCGCCTTCATGAGCCAGTTCTCGACGCCTGCTGTCGTGGGCAATGCTTTGGGCACATTCCACTTGGCGGCAGCGCTCATGGCTTGTGACGCGGCCAGGGCTTGTGCCTCGCGCCTGGCCACCACGCCCAGAAAGCTGCCGTTGCGCACCACTTTGACGACGCCGGGCATGCGCTCAATGGGGGCGGTGTCCAGCGAAATCAGTCGTGCGGTGTACGCAGGCGGACGCACCACGTAGCCGTAAAGCATGCCGGCGGGGTGCTGCTCTTGCAGAAAGATCGGCCGGCCTGCAATCTTGTCATCCAGGTCAGGGCGCGGCACAGAGCGGCCAATGACACGGTGCTCGCCGATCGGCTTGGGCCTGACCTTGCCGTCGGCTTCGCGTTGCAGCGATTGGCCTACCAGCAAGTCCCAGTAAGTGATTTTGGCGCCATTGGCGGCGGTGATGACGCCGTCGTTGACGGACATGCCGGCAGTGGGCTGACCGAGCTGGGTGGCGGCCAATCCCAACAGGATGGCGCGTACTTCGGCCGAGGCTTGCTGCACCGCAGAGGCACCGTTGGGCATGGAGAACGAACCGGCGGTAGTTCCTTCGTTGGGTACCAGAGCGGTGTCGCCGGAGATCATCCGGATGCGCGAAAAATCGACATCCAGTTCTTCGGCACAGACTTGCTGCATGGCGCTCAGGATGCCCTGCCCCAGCTCGACCTTGCCCACCATCAGCAGCACTGATTTGTCTGCCGATTGAATCCGGATCCAGGCGCTCAGCATGCGGTTGGTTTGCAGGTCGCCCACCAGCCTGGGTTTTTCAGGGGCGGTTTGTGAATACACGTCTACCAGAGGAACAGAAAAGCTCAGCGTGAGCGCGCCGGCCCCCTTGAGGAAACGACGGCGTGATGTGGAGGCGTTCAAAGCAGTCATCTCAAGCTCCTTTCGATGCACGGATCACCGCGCGAACGATGCGGTTGTGGGCACCGCAGCGGCACAGATTGCCGTCGAGCGCAGAGCGAACTTCAGACTCAGTGGGGGTCGGATTACGGTCAAGCAGGGCCTGGGCCTGCATGATGATGCCGGAGGTGCAGTAGCCGCACTGGGCCGCCTGCTCCTGAACAAAGGCTTGCTGCAATTTACTGGGTTTGCCTTTGACGCTCAAACCTTCCAGGGTGACAACCGAGCGCCCGCTGACGGCGGACAAAGGCACCACGCAGCTGCGCAAAGGGTCGCCATTGACCAGCACGGTGCAAGAGCCGCACTGGGCTTTGCCGCAACCGAATTTTTGGCCATTGAGTTGAAAGTCATTCGAGAGAATGTGCAGCAGCGGCTCGGTTTGGTCGGCGCTCGACTTGACGTCAACGCCATTGAGTTTGAAATTGATCAACGGATAACTCCTTGAAATAAGTTTTGGAGCATACGCCCAAGTTGGGGTCTTTGCTTGGCGCCTGAAAACTTGCAACAAATGCCAAATAAAGGCATGCTTTGGCTGCGCATCCTCGCAAGACTTTGTTTGGGAACATCGCCATGCCAGACACCCTGATTTGCCGCCGTACTGCTTTTTTATTCAATGCCCCGGCATTAGCCCTTCGCCATGCCGCTCTGGCCTGGGCGCTGCTTTTCATCAGCCTGCTGGCCTGGGCCCCGCCAGCGGCAGCCACCACGGCACCGGCCAGTGCGGCTGAACGTCAAATGCAGGCCCTGAGCGTCGCCAGCGCGGCGGTGGTGGGCATTCAGGTCAAAGCGGCAGAAGGCGCAAGCTCTGTGCGCACACTGGGCCGCCAGCGCGTTGGCTCGGGCGTGGTGATTGACGCTGACGGGCTGGTGTTGACCATCGGCTATCTGATGCTGGAAGCCGATCAGATCGAGATCGTCACCCAAGACCGCAAAACTGTTCCCGCCGTGGCGGTAGCTTATGACATTGCCACCGGCTTCGGGCTGGTCAAGCCGCTGCTGCCTTTGCGCGGCATCAAACCCGTGCCGCTTGGCAGCCTCAAGGGGGTGAGAAACGGCGAGCCCCTGATGACCGCCACCGGGGCCAACACCAAAGGCGAAGACAGTGACGTGAGCATGACGCAACTGGTCAGCCAGCGGGCGTTTTCGGGGAACTGGGAATACCACCTGGACAACGCCATCTTCACCAGCCCGCCAGTGTCGGCCGGCAACGGCAACCACAGCGGCGCGCCCTTGTTCAACCAGCAAGGGGAGTTGCTGGGCATAGGCTCTTTGTTTGTGGGCGACGCGCTGGGCGAAAACCGTCGCGTGCCCGGCAATATGTTTGTGCCAGTCGATCTTCTGAGTCCGATCCTGGCCGAGCTGCGCAAATCGGGCACCAGTGCGCAAAGCCGGCGGCCCTGGTTGGGCCTGACATCATCCGACCAGGGTGGGCGAGTGCAAATTCTGCGCGTGAGCGAAGAAAGCCCTGCACAAACGGCTGGCCTGCGAGCCGGCGACGTGGTGCTGGCGGTGGATGACATCATGGTCAACAGCTTGGCGCTGTTTTACAAGCAACTGTGGGCGCGCAGCGCACCAGATGCCCTTGTACGGCTAACCGTGCTGCAAGGCGCAGAAATCAAAGTGTTGCAGGTCACGCCGCAAGACCGCTTGCTCACGCTCAAGCGCCCTTCGGGTATTTAAGTGCCGGCCAGGCCTTCGCGCACCGTCGGGTAGCGCAAGCGCAAGCCCAGCTCTTGCTTCAGGCGACGGTTGTCTAGTCGCCTGGATTCACCCATGAAACTCAGTAGCATCAGGGGCAATTTCTGCTGAGCCAGGCTGCGTGACAAGCGCGGCGGCTTGGGCAGGCCGTAGAGCTCAGCGGCCAGGTCAAAGTAGTCGCCCATTTTGAGTTCGGTATCGTCGCTGACGTTGGTGTTGCGCTGCGGCTTGCCGCGCCACATGGCGGCTATGCAAGCGCGCGCCAGGTCGTCGGCGTGAATATGGTTGGTGTAAACGTCGTCTTCGGCTTGCAGCACTGCCGTACCCTTGAGCAGACGCTGGCGCGGTGTACCGCCTTCGCGGTCGGGCGCGTAAATGCCGGGAATGCGCAGCGCATGGATCCGGGTGCCGGTGGCTCGGCCAAAAAAACGCAGTTGCTGCTCGGCATCCACGCGGCGCTGGCCGCGGGGCGTGCCGGGGTTAACGGCGCGCGCCTCGTTAACCCATTCACCAGCACAGTCGCCATAGACACCGCTGGTGGAACCGTAAACCACAGACTGCGGCAGGCTGCGCAAACGCAGCGCCCGCAATAAGGCCAGGGTGCGCGGGTCACGGCGCCAGTCAATCAAGTTGTCGTTGGGCGGCGGCGCCAAGTGCAACACCTGGGTAGCCAGCCCCGACAGGCGGCGCAGCGTGGCGGGCCGGTCCAAGTTGCCCTGCAAGGGTGTGATGCCTTGCGCGCGCAGGCTGGCCAGGCGCTCCGGCGACGAAGTCAGTGCCAGTAAACGCACGCTGCGGGGCAGCTGCGCAGCCACGCGCTGGCCGACATCGCCGCACCCCACAATGAGCAGACGGGGACGACGAAAGCGGGACGATAAAGCGCCTAGAAAGTTGGGCATGCGTTTGAGGGCAAAATTAGCGGTTTGACTCGCGGCCAAGTACCCCAAGGATAACAAGATGAGTTTTCAAGTCTCCGTGCAGCCCAGCGGCCGCAGTTTCAGTGTCAACCCTGATGAGGCCGTGCTGGCCGCGGCCATTCGCCAGGGAGTCGGCATGCCCTACGGTTGCAAAGACGGCGCCTGCGGTTCCTGCAAATGCAAAAAGCTTGATGGCAGCGTTAGCCACGGCCCGCACCAGGCCAAGGCCTTGTCGGATGAAGAAGAAGCCGCCGGCTTTGTGCTGACCTGCTGCGCCGTGCCGCACAGTGACCTGGTGCT
>CAMBWM010000193.1 GCA_945871335.1 Polaromonas sp. YR568
TTGCCGCGTAAACGGAGAGCAACTTCGCTGGCTACTCGTCCGAGGACCTTGTCGGTCGCGTCAATCACAAACCATTCATGCACCACGTCAGCGGGTTTTGCGCTGAATGTTTTCATGAATTACTCTTTTCAAAGTTTGGTTTGCCCAGAGCACCCGTGAAATCAGTTTCAAGGGCTGCACCGGAATGGTTTTATGTCTATTCCACGGTCGGCGTTCTTCTGATGAGAACCTCTTAGGTGGGGTTCACCGCACTTGCGCGCAGTGTCTTCCGGCGGACATGAAAACGCTGAAGAACCGATGATTATACGAATATTTGGGCTTTGCGGGCAAAACCCCGCCGTCCAGCGAGTTTGCGGGTCCGCAGCGGTTAGCATCCTTGTATGTTTAGCTACCGCCACGCTTTTCATGCCGGCAACCACGCTGATGTGCTCAAACACACCACCCTGATCGCCCTCATGAAGTACCTGACCCAAAAAGATACGGCCCTGACCGTGATCGACACCCACGCCGGGGCCGGCCTTTACCGCCTAGACGGCGACTACACCGAGACCAGCGGCGAGGCGCTGGAGGGCATTCTCAAGCTGGTGGCCAAACCGGCCGCAGAAGCGCCCAAGCCCGGCAGCAAGTCCAAACCGGTGGTCGATGAGCCGCTGGCGCCCGCGCTGCAGAACTACCTGGACTTTCTCAAGTCACTGAACCCGCAGTTTGCTCAAAGCAACGAGGCTGCCCATTTGCGCATTTACCCCGGTTCGCCCTTCATTGAGCAGCGGTTTTTGAGCGGGCGCGACAAACTCAAGCTGTTTGAGTTGCACCCGACCGACTTCAAATCACTCTCCGGAAACATCGAGCAGCTGGGCGCTGGCCGTCAGGTGGCCGTCGCACGCGAAGACGGTTTTGAGGCACTCAAAACCTTTTTGCCGCCGCCAGCGCGCCGCGCCATGGTGTTTTGCGATCCGAGCTACGAGATCAAAAGCGACTATGCCCGCGTCAGCGCCTGCATGGCCGACGCCATCAAGCGCTTTGCTACCGGCACTTACGTGGTCTGGTACCCGATTATTCCGCGACCCGAAGCGCATGACTTGCCGCGCAAACTCAAAACGCTGGCGGTCAAAGCCGGGCGCAGTTGGCTCAACGCCAGCCTGACCGTCAAATCCAGCAAGCTGACCACCGATGTGGCCGGCGAAGTGGTCCGCCCCGGCCTGCCGGCCAGCGGCATGTTCGTCATCAACCCACCGCACACCCTGAAGGCCGACCTGCAACTGGCGCTGCCGCAAATGGTCGCCCGGCTGGGACAAGACAGGCACGCCGCGTTCGGGCTGGAGCACGGCGGCTAAACCTGGTTGGGTATGGGGTCAAGCCAGCCTGAGTCGCTGGATGATCTCGCTGCAGGCGCCGGCCTGGTTCATGGTGTAGAAATGAATGCCCGGCACGCCGGCCGTGTGCAACTGGTCGCACAGGTCGGTGACGACGTCCAGACCAAACGCCTTGATAGACGCCGTGTCGTCACCAAAGCCTTGCAGGCGAAGCCGGATCCAGCGCGGAATCTCGGCGCCGCAGGCGTCTGAAAAGCGCATCAACTGCGTTGAGCTGGTGATCGGCATGATGCCTGGCACCACCGGCACATCGGCGCCGAGCTTGTACGCGTCATCCACAAAACGGAAGTAGGCGTCACTGTTGAAAAAATACTGCGTGATGGCCGAGTTGGCGCCGGCCTTGACCTTGTTGGCAAAAGCCTGCAGGTCAGCTTCGGCCGACTTGGCCTGCGGATGAATCTCGGGGTAGGCCGCCACCTCAATGTGAAAGGCGTCACCGGTCTCGGCGCGGATAAAAGCCACCAGGTCGCTGGCGTAATGAAACTCACCGCCCATGCCGTAGCCACTGGGCAGGTCGCCGCGCAAAGCCACCATACGCTTGACGCCCATGGCCTGTAATTGCGCCAGTTGCTCACGCACAGTGGCCTTGGTCGCGCCTACACAGGAAAAATGCGATGCGGCCGGCACGCCCTCGACCAGTATTTCCTTAACGGCCGCAAACGTGCCTTCTTGCGTGGAGCCACCGGCGCCGAAAGTCACTGAGCAAAACTCAGGCTTGTGCGCGTAGAGTGCGGCGCGCGTGGCGCGCAGTTTGGCTGCGCCTTCAGGCGTCTTGGGTGGAAAAAATTCAAAGCTAATTGGCAGTGTCTTGGTCATCACGCGGTTGTCCATCTTTGCGTTGCTTGTCGCATTATTCGGCAGCGTTTTTCTTTTCGCGCTTTTTGCTGCGGGCCGGCCCGGGCTGGCCCGCATGCGCGGCTTCACCGTCTTCGTCCATCGCGTCTAACAAGCTGCGCGTCGCACTCCGCGGCACTCGCTTGGCCGACTGACGTGCAGGTGCTGCCGGCAATGGCTTTTCGTCGTCCAGTGTTTGCAGACCCTTGCGGGCCTGAACAAAAAACTCACGGTTGCCGTCACCACCTTCAATGGGCGAATCCAGCCAAGCGCTGACCTCCAGACCCAATTCTGCGCAGCAGTCGCGCAAGCGCTTTTCTACAAATTCAAAATGAACCGCATCGCGCACAATGCCGCCCTTGCCGATTTGCCCGGGCTGCAACTCAAACTGCGGCTTGACCAGCATCAGCAAATCACCACCGGGCTTGAGCAAGCGCACCACGGCCGGCAAGACCAGGGTCAGGGAGATGAAAGACAAGTCTCCGGTGAGAAAATCAAACACCGGCTCAAAGTCGGCGTCCAGCGCCGCCAACAATTCGGGCTGGTCCTGCAAGGTGCCGGCAGCTTCTGCGGCATCCAGCGCCACCATCAGCGCACGGCGATGATGCGCCTGCAAATCCTCGGCCGTCAATGAGCGCGCATTCACGCCTTCAATGCAGACCACGCGAGCGTCAGCGCGCAAGCTGAGATGCAACTGGCCATGACCGACATCCACACCCACCACCTGGGCCGCGCCCTGCTGCAGCAAGCAGTCCGTGAAGCCGCCAGTCGATTGACCGACATCGAGGCAGCGCAAACCTGCCACTTTCAGACCTGTGCTGCGCAGCGCGCCTTCGAGCTTGAGGCCGCCGCGCGAAATGTACTTGGCCTCGGTCGTATCGGGCACCACCAGCTCGGCACCCTCAGGAATTTCGTCTCCGTTCTTGGCCACCTTGCGCCAAGCCGAATCCAAGTCAGATCGCCATTGCACACCCGAAGCGATCAGGCGCTGCGCCTGCGATCGGGTCGTGGCCATGCCACAGTCAACGAGAAAAAGGTCTGCGCGCATAGGTGGAATTAAGTGGGGTCAGAACCCATTTAACTGACCCCTTTAATTCTCAATAGCGGTAGCTGTTAGCTTTGTAAGGGCCGGCTTTGGACACGCCGATGTACGAAGCCTGCTCGTCGCTCAGCTCAGTCAGCATGGCGCCGACTTTCTTGAGGTGCAAACGGGCTACTTTTTCATCCAGGTGTTTGGGCAACACGTAAACCTTGCCCACTTCGTAGTCGGCCTGTTTGGTGAACAGCTCGATCTGCGCGATCGTCTGGTTGGCGAAGCTGGAAGACATCACAAAGCTCGGGTGGCCGGTGCCGCAGCCGAGATTAACCAGACGACCCTTGGCCAGCAGGATGATGCGCTTGCCGTCCGGGAAGATCACGTGATCGACTTGCGGCTTGATTTCGTCCCACTTGCACTTTTCGAGCGAGACAACATCGATCTCGTTGTCAAAGTGGCCGATGTTGCAAACGATGGCCTGGTCTTTCATGGCCTCCATGTGCTTGTAGGTGATGACGTTCTTGTTGCCCGTGGCGGACACAAAAATGTCGGCCTTGTCGGCGGCATATTCCATGGTCACGACTTTGTAGCCTTCCATCGCAGCTTGCAGGGCGTTGATCGGGTCGATCTCAGTCACCCAAACCTGAGCGCTCAAGGCGCGCAGGGCCTGGGCCGAGCCCTTGCCAACGTCGCCGTAACCGGCGACCAAAGCGACCTTGCCGGCGATCATCACGTCAGTGGCGCGCTTGATAGCGTCGACCAGCGATTCGCGGCAGCCGTACAGGTTGTCGAACTTACTCTTAGTGACCGAGTCGTTGACGTTGATGGCGCGAATAGCCAGGGTGCCCTTGACAGACATTTCGTTCAGGCGCAGCACGCCGGTGGTGGTTTCTTCAGTCACGCCGATGATGTTTTTGAGGCGGCGGCTGTACCAGGTGCCGTCTTTGGCGAGCTGCTTCTTGATGGCATTGAACAGGCAGATCTCTTCTTCGCTACCGGGGGTGGCCAGCACAGAGATATCTTTCTCAGCCTTGGTACCCAGGTGCATCAGGAGGGTAGCGTCGCCGCCGTCGTCGAGGATCATGTTCGGGCCTTCTTCGGGCGTGCCTTTGGCGCCGCTGAATTCGAAGATACGGTGGGTGTAGTCCCAGTAGTCGTCCAGGTTTTCGCCCTTGTAGGCAAACACTGGCGTGCCTTTAACCACCAGCGCCGCAGCGGCATGGTCTTGGGTGGAATAAATGTTGCAACTGGCCCAGCGCACATCGGCACCCAGGGCTTGCAGGGTTTCGACCAGTACGCCGGTCTGGATGGTCATGTGCAAAGAGCCGGTGACGCGCGCGCCCTTGAGCGGCTGCGCCTTGGCGAACTCTTCGCGAATGGCCATCAGGCCGGGCATTTCGGTTTCGGCGATACGCAGTTCCTTGCGGCCCCAGTCGGCAAGCGACAGGTCGGCAATAGCGTAATCTTGGTTGTGAATTGGTTTGACAACGGCATTCATGGGATTTCTCCAAAGCAAATAGAACGAGCTGGGCAAAATAGCCACGGGCAGGTGCTTGGC